>JBLIRH010000001.1:0-112588 GCA_049472215.1 Thermoplasmatota archaeon
AGTTCACATCGACCTGGAGGCTTGCTACTTCGATGTCGTCTCTTCCTATCCTGGTGGTGCAGCAGCTGCCAAGGGTGGGGTTGTTCGCCCATTAAAAGGGATCGTGAGATGGGTTTACACCGTCGCGAGACAGGTGTGTTGCTATCTTTTGGAAGTGTTTGATCTCTGAGGGGCAGGTCCCTTTAGTACGAGAGGAACAAGGGGTCGCGGCCTCTAGTCTACCAGTTGTCCGGTAGGGCAATGCTGGGCAGCCACGCCGTAGAGGATAAAAGCTGAAGGCATCTAAGCTTGAAACCTCCCCTGAAAAGAGAGATCATCAAGGACTCTCATAGAAGATGAGTTTGATAGAGTCGGGGTGTAAGTACCAAGGTTCGCCGAGGTATTCAGCCCGCGACCACTAACAGTCCGGATCGCATTCCAGATTGCCGGCTCAACCGTTTGACGGAGCATGTATGAACGAGATATCTCACATTCGAAACGAGGGGTTGGACGGTCATAGCGGCGGGGTTCACCCGGTCCCATTCCGAACCCGGTAGTTAAGCCCACCCGCGTTCCCTCCTGTACTGTGGTGCGCGAGCCCATGGGAACTTTGGATCGCTGTCCGCCTCTCGTTTTACTTTTATTTTTTCTTCCAGACCATAGTTTAATCTTCATTGAGTTTCATCCCTGTTCGGAAAGGGAGGCCATTGGTGGCAGATGACAAGCTATGTCCCATACACAACGAACCGATCATCTTCGTACAAGAAAGGGGAGAGTTCTGGTGTTATCTGTGTGATGATGATCCTTTCAGGGAATCCAGGATCCACGATGATGAATGCGCTGTTTTCAAGTTCTGTATGACATGCAGATCGGTGTTGAAGTGGATACCGGAGAAGAAGGACTTCTGGTGCTGGACCTGCAACAAATATCCACTCCTGAATTATGCAAGACCAAGGGCAGGACCCTTGGGGCCGGATGATGATCCGTATAAAAGAACGGATAGGATATGCTTCACCTGCGGCCGGTATCTGAGGTTCATAAAATCAAAAAGGAAGCATTGGTGTGATTCCTGCAGGAACTATCCGATCCTGTATTACAAACTAGAAGCACTTCCTTATTATCATAGCCTCTTTGACGATGATGACGATGACTTCGGATTGAAGATCTCTACAGATGAGGAGCATGACCTTTTCCCGTTACACAAAGATGACGATGATGATGATGAGATGGAAATGACCCGTATGAATTACAGGGTAAGCGGTGACAGCATCTATCCCAGGAGTGGAGGGCCGGCACACTACAGGATAAGGGGGAACAGAGTGGTATCGACAACGCATGCTCCCGAAGGCCCAGGTAGAACATCTTTTCGCCTGAGTGGTAACAGGTTATACAGTACAAGGGGAAAGAGGGCCGATATGGAAGTTGACCCGTCCTTCGAGATCAGATGATGAACATATTATCCCATTCAATGAAACCATTGAAATATCACAAAAGGTTCTTGACGCTCATGGACGAAGGGGACCTTTTCCCATCCTTCGATGTGGATATCGAAGGCATGATAGAACTTCTGAAGGAGAAGAATTACGAAAAGGTCCTTCTACAGGTGCCAGAAGGTCTCAAGAGAGGAGCGCTTTCACTGGCGGAGCATATTGAACGGGAGACAAGGGCCCGTGTGTTCGTGGACGCTGAGATCAGTTACGGAGCATGCGACCATGCCGGGACAAGGGCAAGGCTCCTGGGCATCGAGGCGGTCCTGCACCTCGGGCACGCTGAGATCCCGTCCATGAGCTCCGAATGCTCCGTCCCGGTGCATTTCTTTCCCACCTTCATGAAGATCGAAATGGGCCCGATCCTAAGAGGGCTCGAGGAAGTTCTTGAAAGGTCCAAGGACAAGAGGTTCGGTATCGCTACGACCGTTCAGCACGTTGGAGCTATGGAGATACTGAAGGACGAGCTGAAAAAGAGGGGAAGGATGGGAGTCGTCGGAGGTCCAGGTTCGCGCGAGGACCTGCCAGGGCAGGTCTTGGGCTGTTCTTTCCATTCACCCCGTTCTGTCTCCCAAGAGGTCGATTCCTACATATATCTCGGAACGGGCAATTTCCACCCGGTGGGGATGGTGAACGCGGTGAAAAAGCCCGTTTGGGGTATCGATCCCATGACCGGAGCGGTCACCGGTTACGGGGAGAAGGACCTCGAAGATTTCCTTCGGAAGAGATGGGCCGCGATCTCGAAGGCAAGAGAATGGATAGAGAAAGAGGGCCGAATAGGGATCGTTCTCGGTACGAAACCCGGTCAGAAGAGGGAGGCCCTTGCAGGCGATATTCTGAACACCTGCCTCTCGAAGGGGTGCAGGACATCGATGCTCGTGCTCGATCATGTGGACCCGATGAAATTGAGGTCCCTGGGGGTCGACGTTGCGGTGATAACGGCCTGTCCGAGGATAGCGTACGACGACATATCCAGATATATCTCGGAGAACGTCGTGGTCGTGACCTATCAGGAGGCCCTCATCGCACTGGGGGTCGAGGAGTGGGAGAACTATACCTTTGATGAGAAATGGTGATCTCCTGATAGTAGTGGTTAAGGGGCGGATAGAGTTCTATGGTGCGATCACGAAGTTGAAGAGCTTGTCTATCTCAGGGTTCCTCTTTCCCTCAGCCACAAGGATGAAATTGACATTGACGAGAACGGGCTTTTCGAGAAGATAGTCGACATAGAGCGCCCTCAAGGTATCGAAGTAGGTCCTGGCGGTCGCATGGTCGGGGGCCGAGAACCTCAGGACCCAATCGTACTCGCCGTTGACCTGGAAGAGGTCGATCAACCTGATGTTCATCTTTGACGGTTCATTGCGCTTGACCCTTCTGACGATAAGGTCCGCCAATCCTTTCATCATGGGTTTGGTCTTCATGAGGACAAGGAAGGTGACCTTTCCCTGCTTCTCCTCGTCGATGACAGCAGTATACCCCCAGATCAGGTTCTCCTCCTCCATCTTCTTTTTCTTTCTCCAGAGCGTCTGACGGTACGAGTTCAGGTCCTTTGCGATCTCCCTCATGCTTTTTGTGGGGTCGTTGAGGAGGGCATCGATGATCTTGTCATCAAGCTCTTTGATATTACCCTTGGAGGTTTTTTCTTCCATATATGCACCATCTGTCTCGAATTATGCTGACCAACTAATATAATTGTCATAATATATCTATGTATTTGCCAGAATGCACCTGTCTGGAACTATGGATACTGGACGGTGAAGGCAGCAGGAGGCCTGGGACCGATGTTGGTGACAGCCGCTATGGAGAGGAAGGTCTTATTGGAGACCATGAAGAAAGGAAAGGACGAGTGGAACGGCTACAGATCGAGGACCGAATGGGCGACCGTGGACCTTTCCGGCGAGGACCTTTCCGGATCCGAATTGGAAGGATACGACCTCATGAGGGTCAATTTTCACAAAGCAAAACTTGCGGGATGTATCCTTAGGAATGCCGATCTTAGATGTGCCGACCTCTCCTGGGCGGACCTTTCCCAGGCGGATCTTTCAGGTGCGGACCTCAGCAGGTCGGATCTCAGCTGCGCCGACCTCAAGGAAGCTGTCCTCTTCAGGTCTCTCCTCATGGACTGCAACATGAAAGAAGCCGACCTCGGGAAGGCGGACCTGCGAGGTGCATGGATGATGAGAACTGACCTGAGCTACGGTGATCTTTCAGGCGTAAGGATCCAGAAAGCTCGCCTGGAGGGAGCGGTGCTTTGGAGGGCAAATCTGGAGAGTGCCGATATGACCGATTCCCTGCTCGAGGACGCCGATATTAGGGGTGCGGACCTCAAGGACGCTGTACTAAAGGGAACCGGGATCGAACCGAGAAAATTTACCGATCCTTTCATGGCCAGGGCCGCCTAGGATCAACGAGACAAGGACGGAAGAGGATGACCTACGAAGAGAAGAAGACCCCTGTATGCTCCGTTTGCGGGAGACAGATGTGCCAGGGAGTGGTCGCGGTCAGGCTGAACAGATACTGCATCAAGCATATCGACGGCTGGTACTGCCCGGAGCACGCTCCGGTGAAGGTCAGCGCTTGAAAGAATTCACTCCTGCCGGGCCCTGGAAAGGGTGTGTCCAGACCTGAAGCTTCATTCTTTCTGTTTCTGGATATATTTCAGGTCCAGCCTTCCCTTGACGATCATACCCCTTTTTACCCTCTTCAGCAGATCGAAAAGCCCCATCATGTCCTCCTGAAGTTCAGGGAGCATCTCGAAGAGCACCCAGGTAAGAAATATCATCATACCAAGTGAAAGGATCTTCGCGTAGATATTGTGGGCATCATAGAAGGATATGATATCACCGTAGACGACGGAAATGACGCCGACGTTCCGGAAGAGATTGGTCACGAAGATGATGGGAATGACATAGAGCAATGCTCTTATCTTCCTCTCGCGGTCAGACATCCGGAGTATGTTCTTGATCCCGTTGCGTTTCGATCTTACCCATGGCGAGCTCGAGCTTTTTGTCCTTTTCAGCTCCTTTAGCGCCCACTTCTTCCATTCGTTCTTGTCAGTGCTGGTCGCCAGGATCGCAGATGTGAAGAGGAAGAGGGCGAGAGCCGCCGTGCATGCAAAGACGATCCTGATAGCGGTGTTACCCGGGTCTCCCGAACTTATCACGAGTCCGTCGTCGATCCCCATCGGAAAGCCCGATTGGATGGTCACGTCGTGACCGAACAGTATGAGGATCCAGTAGGTTCCCCAGGCGACGATGTAGATCAGGAACCCCTGGCTGAGAGCGAAATGCTCCAGTATGAAATATATCGCTCCGGTCAGGAATGCTGTCCTTGTCAGCCAACCAAGCGATCTTGTCTCCTCTCCCCACCTGTAGTCCAGGTAGCAGTGCCATGCGATGAAGGAGAAGAAGATGAACCCCATCAGGGAGATCACCCCGTTAACTACATCAGTGTGCTGCGGGTCCAGGAAAACGAACACCTGGGTAAGCCAATATGCGCCGAAAAGGAACGATCCCACTCCCCTTATTATCGGAGAGACCTTCCACCAGTTCCTGTAGGCCAGACCCATCAATATGACTGAAGGCAGGAACAGAAGTATGTCCCATATCTGCATGGTGTCCATTGCCTGTTCGACGATGGTCCTGTCCGCCAGGATCGAAAGATACGAAGTGTCCAGCACTGTTCATGCAGAAATGCTACGCAATAATTAAATTACTGGTAAGATGGCCTAGGAAATCATTCCTGAACCTGATCTTTAGGTTCGATCCCCATCAATTTATTGTGTATTGCATTTGCCGCGTTCCTCCCTGCCCCCATGGCCCCGATAACCGTGGCGGAACCGGTTACGATATCCCCTCCCGCGTAAACGCCGCTCTTCGTGGTCTCGTTGGATCCTTCGTTCACCACGATATATCCCCATTTGTTCCGGTCAACACCCTCCAGGGATGAGAAGATCACCGGATTCGCCCCGGTTCCGATCGATACAATTACCATGTCGCAGTCTATTATGAACTCTGAATCGGGAATTGGAACTGGTCTGCGCCTCCCGGAGCTGTCGGGCTCGCCAAGCTCCATCTTGATGCATTCCATGGCCTTCACGCACCCGTGGTCGTCCCCAATATACTTGACAGGGTTCGTCAGAAGATTGAACTTCACTCCTTCCTGCTCTGCATGGTGCACTTCCTCCCCCCTTGCAGGAAGCTGCTCCCTCGCCCTCCTGTAAACGATGGTCGCCGTTTCAGCTCCGAGCCTGAGAGCGGTCCTCACGGAATCCATGGCGACGTTCCCTCCCCCTATAACAACGACGTTCCTACCTCTCTCAACAGGTGTTGCATATTCCGGGAACCTGTAGGCCTTCATGAGGTTGGCCCTTGTGAGGTACTCATTTGCAGAGTAGATGTTGTTTAGGTTCTCCCCGGGAAGGTTCATGAAATTCGGGAGACCGGCCCCTACGCCTATGTAGACTGCATCGAACCCGTCCTCCTCCATGAGCTCGTCGACGGTCCGGACCCTTCCGATCACCGCATCAAGCTCCAGGCGGACCCCCTGCTTGAGGAGGTTGTCCACCTCGGCCTGAACGATCTTCTTGGGAAGCCTGAATTCGGGGATCCCGTAGGTCAGGACGCCTCCGGGTTGATGAAGGGCCTCGAAGATGACGACCTCGTGTCCGAGCTTTATCAGGTCGCCAGCTACCGTCAATCCCGATGGACCGGAGCCCACGACGGCAATTTTCTTGCCGGTGGGATGCGCCGGTTCGGGGACCTCTGTCAGGCCCATTTCCCTCTCGTAATCCGCGCAGAACCTCTCGAGGTACCCTATTGCGACGGACTTCCCCTTGATGCCCAGGACGCATTTGGATTCGCACTGGACCTCCTGCGGGCAAACCCGCCCGCAGACAGCCGGAAGGGCGTTGGTCTCCTTGATCTTCCTTGCTGCCGCGGCATACTTTTCCTGTTTGATGAGCTGGATGAACTCCGGGATCTTTACAGCGACCGGGCATCCGGTCCTGCAGAGCGGGTTCTTGCAGTTCAGGCAGCGTGCCGCCTCCTTCAATGCAAGCTCCTCCGTGAGGCCGAAGGGAACCTCCTGGAAGTTCCTCGCCCTGATCTCGGGGGGCTGCTCCGGCATCTTGACCCTGTCGGTCAGCCCCATCAGGCCTCACCTCCTCCCTTCGCTGATCTCTCATAGCCAGTTGACGACCTGCAGGCGTGCGACTGGTAGGAGACTGCCTCCTCCTCGCGGTAGATATGCTTCCTGATGAAAAGCTCGTCCCAGTCTACCAGGTGCCCATCGAGTTCCGGTCCGTCCACGCAGACGAACTTCGTCTCTCCCCCGACGGTGACCCTGCAGCAGCCGCACATGCCCGTTCCATCCAGCATTATCGCGTTCAGGGCGACCCCTGTGGGGATCTTGTCCGGCATAGTTGCCTTTGAGCACTGCATCAGCATGAAAGTGCAGCCCATGAAATAGGCCCTGTCGAACTTCTTTCCCTCCTTCAGAAGCTCCGCAAGCTTTTCCTGGACGTGTCCCTTGATCCCCTCGGAACCGTCGGAGGTGGTCATGTAGAACTCGTCTGCGGCGCCCTCGAGCTGCTCCCTGTTGTAGAGCAGGTAGTTGCTCCTTGCCTCCATTATCACCGTGACATGGTTGCCGGCTTCCTTCATGGCTTTGGCGATCGGATAGATCCCCCCGATCCCGAAGCACCCCCCGCCAAGAAGGACCCTGCCGAACTTCTCCACCTTCGCAGGGTGTCCAAGCGGCCCCGCGAGGCTGAACAGAGAGTCCCCTTCGTTCAGGGAGACGAGCTCCATGGTGGAGACACCGAGCTCCAGAACGTACAGGGTGATCGTCCCCTCTTCGGGATCCCAATCCGAGAGGGTGAGGGGGATCCTCTCCCCCTTCTCATTTGCCATGGCAAGTACGAACTGCCCTGCCTTTGCCTTCTTTGCGATCCTCGGGTCCCTAATGACGAACTTGTGAACGTTGGGGACAACCTCGTACTTCTCGATTATCTTGTATTCCCTGCTCATGTTCCCACCCCCCTCTGTCCCGGGGTCATGTCCTCGGGAACGATGCCGTCCTCCTTGGGTATCCGCTCGTTCTCCTCGAGATAGACCCTCAGGTCCTCGACGAGCTCGTGTATGGGTGTTCCCCTGTACCGGACAACGTAGAGAGGATGCTCCGTGAGGTGGAGTAAGGCCGGTTCGGATACGGGTATGAGCTCTTTCCTTTCAGGGACCGGGGGCCTGCCCTGGCCGCCGAAGAACGGAACGCTCTCCCTCATCTCCTTGGTGATGTCCTCCACCGATGAATATTCGAATTCGGTCGAGCCAAGGCTGGCCGCGATGCCCTTGATGATCTCCCATTCGGAAAGGGACATTCCAGGTGGATCGACGGCCTTTCTGAGCTCGTACTCCCTTCCGTCGAATGAGGTGAAATGGCCGCTCTCCTCGGAGAACATGGCGGAGGGAAGGATCACATCCGCCATCGAATCGAGCTCGGATGGATATATCTCCGAAAGGACTACGAACTTTGCTCCCCTCAGCTGCTCCGGCGGTACGGAGGCCTCGTTGATGAAAAGCGCCTGGAGGTCCCCTCTCCTGATACCTGTCAGCATCCTCAGGTAGTCCTTGCCCGTGGTCCGGTCCTTAGCATATCCCGGCCTGTATCCGTATATGCATCCCGAATCCGCGACCCCTCTTACGTTCCCCTCCTCGAGGAGCGGTATGAAGCCGCGGTCCATCCCGAGAAGGGTTAGTATGTTGTTTATCCCGCCCATTATCTGGGCGGGGACCGGGTCCTCGAGTATCCTGGAACCGGCAATGATGACACCTTTCTTGGAGGATCTCAGTATCTCCGCTATTTTGGAGAACTCCTTCTCCATGACACCGGTGAGCCTGATAGCATCGATCATCTTGAGACCGTCCAGGGACCTCCGGAAGTCCACGAAGGTCGGGAATTCCTCGAACTGGTCGATCTTCGTGCCGTAGAGGACGAGCTTCGTCAATGACGCAAGGAACGTCCTCAGGGAGCCCGGCTCTATCCTGACGTGCATGTCCGATTCCACGTCGAGGTCGTTCCGGGTGTCGTCGACGATGATGATGTTCGCCCCGTTCTCCCTCGCCTTGTGGATGGCGACGGGCATTCCCGGATGGGTGAACACCATGTCGTTGTTCACCAGCATGATCCAGTCGGCCTGCTCCACGTCCTCGAGCGTCGTCCATTGGGAGGTCGCTCTGCCTTTTTCGGCAAGATACTGCAGGACCACCCTTCCGAAGCGGGACAGGACATCGATATTATGCGTGCCAAGAACGTCGCGGGCGAGCTTGTTCATCAGATAGGCGCTCTCGTTCGTCATGTACGGGGACACAAGGAATCCGACCTCCTCAGGGGCGAACCTCTTGAGGGAGAGCGAGATGAAATCGAAGGCCTCCTCCCAGGAGACCGGTGTCAACCTGCCCCCTTTCCTTATCAGGGGATAGTGGAACCTTTCGGACCCGTTCACGAACGCCGGTATGCAGAAACGACCGTAGACGCATGCGTATGCCCTGCTGTAGGATTTGCTCCTGTCCGGGATCGCAGCCATGACCCTGCCCCATTTCTCCTCGAGGACCATTGCGCAGTTCATTGAGCAGAACGCGCAGATCGATTCGATGGAGTTGTCAGCCTTACCGTGCCATTTGCTCCCCTTCGGGGAGAGGGCCCCTGTCGGACAGACGTCTATGCAGGCGCCGCAGAAGCGGCAGGCCCCCTCGAGGTGCGTCCTGCCGAAGATCGTACCTACCTTGGTGTTGTGGCTTCGCTTCGTGAAAGCGATGGCGCCAACCCCTCTGATCTGCTGGCACACCCTGACGCAGCGGCCGCAGAGAATGCAGAGGTTGTAGTCCCGGTCGTAGAACGGGTCGTACCTTTCCAGCGGGAGGTTCTTGTATTCCATCGGGATCTCCATGTCCGGGATGCCCAGATGATGGCTGACCTCCCTGATCTCGCAGATCTCCCTGTTCGGGCACATCGAGCAGCCCGTTATCCTTCCGGCCTTCACGGGCCCTCCTCTGGTATCCTCGCATTCGGCCCGGGCGGAGCATACGATGCATGAATGGGGATGCTCGATGAGGATCAGCCTCAGGATGTTCCTCCTGAGCTCCCGGACCTCCTTCTCCTCGCTGTGGACGACCATGCCGTCCTTGGCGGGGGTGGAGCAAGCGGGCGGGAATCCCCTCATGCCGTCCACCTTGACTATGCAGAGACGGCATGCCCCGAAGGCGGGGAGCTCCTTGTGGGCGCAAAGTGTCGGGATGTAGATATCAGCATCCCTTGCCGCATCCAGTATCGTCTGCCCTTCCTTAAGGGGGATCTCCTTGCCGTCGATGGTGATCTTCATTTTCCGTCACCCCCTTTGGTGTTGCCGGTTTCGCCCTTGATGGGCGAGACTTTGCTGATGGCAGAAACCTTGGGCGGACAGGTCTCGATGCAGAGACCGCATCTTATGCAGAGGGATGGATCGATGAATCTGACCTGGTTCTTGGAACTCTTGATCGAAGTTACGGGCTCCTCCGTCGGTGAGATCGCCTTGACCGGACACCTTCTCTCGCAAGCGCCGCAGCCAATGCACTTGAGACGGTCGATGGTGTACTTGATGAGCGGCTTGCAGACCTTGGCCCTGCATTTCTTCTGGAATATATGCTCCTCGTACTCCTCCATGAAATATCGAAGGGTGGTGAGGACCGGGTTCGGAGCGGTCTGCCCCAGGGCACATAAAGAGCCGTTCGAGACGGTCCAAGCAAGTTGTGAAAGCTCTTCCAGGTCCTTTTCCCCGGAGGTTCCGTTCTTTATCCTGGTCAGGATATCCAGCATCTGTTTCGTGCCGATCCTGCAGGGTGAGCACTTGCCGCAGGATTCCTCCTGGGTGAAGGATATGAAATAATGGGCGACGTCCACCACGCAGGTGTCCTCGTCCATCACGATCATGCCGCCGGAACCCATTATGGTCCCCGCCTCCTTCAGTGACTCGAAGTCGACGATGTAATCCAGGGCCGTTTCCGGAAGGCATCCTCCGGAGGGTCCCCCGGTCTGGACCGCCTTGAATTTCTTACCGTCCGGAATGCCGCCGCCGATATCCTCTATGATGTTGCGGAGGCTGACGCCCATCGGGACCTCGACGAGACCCGAGTTGCGGATCTTTCCTGTAAGCGCGAACACGGCCGTTCCCTTGGTGCCTTCGGTACCGATGGAGGAGTACCAGTCTGCTCCGTTGAGGATGATCTGAGGTATCGACGCCAGCGTCTTGACGTTGTTGATATTTGTGGGTTTGCCCCAAAGCCCTTTCTGGGCTGGGAACGGAGGCCTGGGACTGGGCATCCCTCTTTTACCCATGATGGAAGCGATCAGGGCGGTCTCCTCACCGCAGACGAAGGCTCCGGCCCCCTCCATGATCTCTATGTCGAAATCGAAGCCGGACCCCAGGATGTTCGCCCCAAGGAATCCTTTCTCCTTGGCCTGGCGGATCGCTATGTGGAGGCGAAGTATGGCGAGGGGATACTCCTTCCTCGCGTAGATGTATCCCTTGAACGCGCCGATCGCATATCCCGCTATTATCATTCCCTCGAGGAGGGAGTGCGGGTCCGCTTCGAGGACGCTCCTGTCCATGAACGCGCCGGGGTCTCCCTCGTCCGCGTTGCAGATGAGGTACTTTTCATCACCCGGAGCATCATGGGCGAACTTCCACTTCAGGCCTGTCGGGAAGCCGGCGCCTCCTCGACCCCTGATGCCCGAGTCCGTGACCTCCTTGATGACATCCGTCCTGGACATCCCCGAGAGCACCTTCTTCAGAGCTTCGTATCCCTTCTTTTCTATGTAATCATCGATGTTCTCCGGATTGATATGTCCGCAGTTCCGCAGGATCAGTCTCTGCTGCTCCTTGTAGAAGGGAATGTCCTTGTAGTGGCGTATCTTCTCGCCGGTTACAGGGTCCGTGTAGAAGAGGCGCTCCAGGGGTTGCCCCTTGATGATATGCTCCTCGAGTATGTCCCCGGCATCATCGGGGCTGACGCTGCAGTAGAAGGTCCCCTCCGGCTCCACGATCACTATCGGTCCTCTCTGGCAGAACCCGTGGCACCCCGTCAGCTTGACCTCGACCTTCTCCCCAAGTCCTTTCTCCTCGATAAGTGATGAGAATGCCGCGGTGATCTTGTGCGACCTTGAAGACATGCATCCGGTTCCCTGGCAGACGAAGAGGATGTTCTTCATCATTGACCCCCTCCATCTTCGGACCTGCTGCCCTTGAGCTCGTCGATGATCTTGGTCAGCTTCACAGAACTCATATTCCCGTGGACCTCATCGTCCACCACAATTGTGGGGGCAAGGGCGCAGCAGCCAAGGCATGCGACCCTTTCGAGGGAAACGCTGTTGTCCTCGGATGTCTCCCCGGGTTCGATACCGAACCTGTCCTTGAGGATCTCCAGCAGGTTCTCCGCCCCTTTCACGAAGCATGCCGTTCCCAGACAGGCCTTGATCGTGTGCTCCCCCGGCTTGGTGAACTTGAAATGGGTGTAGAACGTCGCAACCCCGAAGATAACGTCCTCGGATATGTGGAGCTTTTCCGCGATCCTGCTGATGGCAGCGGATGGCAGATATCCGTATGTCTCCTGGACGTCCTGCAGTATGGGGATCAGGTTCTTCACATCGGTACCGTGCTCCTCAACGATCCTTATGGTGTCCTCGTCGTCGTATTCTCTCCGGGTGTCCATGGGCGTGCCCTCCCTGGGATCTCGATCCCCCTTCTACTCGATTATCGTGATATTGAGCTATGAGCAATATCCGGTGCTGACTACCATTCACTGCTGTCTTCGAGAATGATATCGTCAAGGTCCTCATGGCTTAGACCATGCCAGTTGCACCCCTGTCTCGCGCATATATAGAATTCAATGAGCCTCGATACCGCTTCCACCTGGAACTTCACCACCCGCGCACCGCAGTCGTGGCATTCCTTGTCATCGATTATCAATGTGACTTCACAGTGAGGACACCTTATGTCCTTTGCTTCGGACCTTCTCGGGATGATTATGGTTGACTTGTGATTGAAAACGTTGAGGTAGGGGCTGAGGTGGAGACACCCCGTCTCGCCATCGTTCTCGGTAATCGTCAGCACCAGTTCCTCGTTGTCTATCAGAGTTCTCGTGCAGTGTGGACAGAAGCATTTCAGATATGTCCCTGATGTGATGATGTCCCTTTTTTCCTCATTAGAAATGGCGATTTCCATAAATCTGTCATATCGGGTATTGGTTATATATATCTTGGCTTAATTGATGAGACGTTCGACCAAAGGTGCCAGTCAGTGTTTTTTCACAGGTTAAGGGGCGATATTATCATCGTCATTTCTACATATATTCATATTGGAATATGGAAGATTCTTTGGTCATTATATATAATTATAATGAATTCGTCTAACAAAATTTCCCGGAGTGAAGGCGCTGGTCCAAAGAAATGACGAAAGACTTTCAATAGGGGGTGCCACATTTCCTGCCTTCCAAGGCCATGAATCACAAATCGACCATATTAATTATTTCATTTTGTAGTAATGACTGCCGATATTACATCCAATCGTTGCTGCATTGTGTCGAAATTTGGGCATTTGGGAAAGCCCACTGGCTCCTCATGGTGACATGTTAAACTTCAAATAATTTGACGTTATCCACTGTTGGGAGCCCCACTAGGTATGGGAGCTCCGAGTTCCTGAAGGTAATATGAAAACCGGGGGATCCAGATGTTCCAGATAATAAGACATCAGAAGTTCTCGCCCATAACCTTCCTGTGGGAGATCCTTGCACCGGACCTGGCAAAGGCTTCCGAGCCCGGTCAATTCGTCATGGTAAGGGTCCGGGAGGGCGGAGAAAGGATCCCTCTCACCATTGCCGATTATGACGGGCAGAAAGGCACCATCACCCTTGTGATCCAGGCCGTTGGAAGGTCCTCGAACGAGATGATGGAGCTGAAGGAAGGGGACTACATCCTGGACCTGCTTGGCCCCCTCGGCATCCCGAGCCATATAGAGAAGAAGGAGGGCAGGGTCGTTCTCGTTGGAGGAGGTCTCGGTGTCGCACCCGTTTTTCCTCAGCTAAGGAAATACAAGGAACTCGGGAACCATACCATCTCCATCATGGGCTTCAGGAACCAGAACCTCATTTTCTGGTCGGACAAGTTCATGAGGTATTCCGACGAGTTCCACATCGCCACCGATGACGGAAGCTTCGGGACCAAAGGCTTTGTAACGACAGTGCTTGATGACGTCCTCCAGAGGAATCCCGATATAACGGAGGTCGTTGCGATCGGCCCTCTGGTGATGATGAAGGCATGCGCCGATGTTTCCAAAAAATACAATGTAAGGACGATAGTGTCCCTGAACACGATCATGGTGGACGGGATCGGTATGTGCGGCTCGTGCAGGGTAACCATTGGTGGAGAGGTCAAGTTCGCATGCGTTGACGGGCCCGATTTCGACGCCCACCTTGTCGATTGGAGCGAACTGATGACCAGGCAGAAGAGGTTCCACAAGGATGAGTGCCATGCCCAGGAGTGCTTCGACAACGAATGCAGGGCCCGCAAGAAGTTCGAGGAGGGTCAGTGATGGCTTTCAAACCGAGAGTACCGTGTCCGGAACAGGATCCCAAGGAGCGGATAAAGAACTTCGAAGACGTGGTCATCGGTTACACTCGGGAGATGGCAAGAGAAGAGGCTTCAAGGTGCCTCCAGTGCAAGAACCCGCTGTGTGTCAAGGGTTGTCCCGTATCCATCGATATACCCGGTTTCATAAAGGCCGTCAGGGACAACGAGCTAGAGGTGGCATACACGATAATCACGGACCAGAATCCACTGCCCGCGGTTTGCGGCAGGGTATGCCCGCAGGAGGTCCAGTGCGAATCGAAATGCATCCTCGGGATAAAGCACGATTCAATCTCGATAGGAAAGCTCGAGAGGTTCGTCGGCAACTGGGCTGTAAGAGTGGGGATATGTGTTCGGGAGGAAGCTCCGAGGGTGAAGCCTCCGAGGGAGGTCGCGATCATAGGGTCCGGGCCTGCAGGCCTTGCCTGTGCCATGGACCTGGCGCTTGCTGGAGTGGGGGTGACCGTCTTTGAAGCCCTGCATACCTTCGGCGGTGTCCTGAAGTACGGGATACCTTCGTTCCGTCTTCCCAAGAACGTGATCGATGTCGAGCTCTCGAAGGTAAGGAAGATCGGGGTAAAGTTCGTCCAGAACCACGCCATAGGCAGGATATTCACGATACCTCAGATGATGCAGGAGATGGGCTTCGATGCCGTCTTTATCGGTACGGGTGCGGGGCTGCCCAAGTTCCTCAACCTTCCGGGTGAAGGACTGAACGGGGTCCAGTCCGCGAACGAGTTCCTGACCAGGGTGAACCTGATGAACCCGCCGGGCATTGGAGAGTGCTATACCCCAATAGGCTGCGGGAAGAACGTTGTCGTGATCGGGGCCGGGAATGTAGCGATGGACTGCGTCAGGACAGCGGTCAGATTGGGTGCCGAGAGGTCCATGATCGTCTACAGAAGGTCAAGGGAAGAAGCGCCTGCGAGGATCGAGGAGGTCCATCACGCCGAGCAGGAGGGGGTGGAGTTCCATTTCCTTTCCAATCCTGTGGAGATCGTCGGTGAGAACGGCTGGGTGACCGGTATCAAGCTCCAGAAGATGGAGCTGGGAGAACCGGATGCCTCCGGAAGGAGGAGGCCCGTCCCGGTGCCCGGGTCCGAATACATACTGGAATGCGATACCGTGGTGATCGCTGTTGGGACGAGCTCAAATCCGATCATAGGGCAGACAACCCCGGGTCTGAAGCTGAACGACTGGGGTTATATTGTCGTCGACGACGACCAGATGACCTCTGTTCCGGGAGTGTTCGCCGGCGGCGATATCGTGACGGGATCGGCCACTGTCATTCTTGCGATGGGAGCGGGGAAGACGGCTGCCAGGGGGATATTGAAATACCTCGGTCTTGCAACACGGGTCCAGAACGTCTGCGATGTCGACATCCATCAGATGTCCCCGAGCTAGACCCTGGGTCTCAAGAAGGTCCCCCACAGGAACCTGTTGAGGACGACGAAATATCCTATGTTGAATGCCATTACCATCAATGCTTCCAGTGTTCCGCCGATGAGGGGGGCGGCCGCCATTACCAGGGCGAATGTGGATAGTACTTCCATCACCGCCATTGACCGCAGGGTGTCCGAATGGTCCCATTTCCGGTCCCCCATCAGCTTGTCGTCCAGAACCAGCATGAAGACCGCGAAAGCGGATAGGACCGCATAGGGGATGAAGCCTCCTCCTCCAGCATTAATGAGCCAGAAGAGGACCGCGAGCGAGAGCGATTTTGTGACATACGAGAAAGCTCTTGCGAAGATCGAAGAGGTGAACAGACCGTTCTCGACGGAGGCTCCAAGGGTCTTGAGGAAGCTTGCTTCTTCCATATCGATATCCTTGAGGTCCCCCTCTATCATTATCTGATAGATGATCTGGATGACGAGATACGCGGTCGCCAGGATGACGGCGAGCCCCGCAACCTCCGCAAAGTAAGGGTATCCTGGGATCGTTTCGATATTTCCTCCCGAGCCGAAGAAAGCGAACGGCAGGAGAAGGGAATGGGCTATTGCTATCGGTATGAACTTCCCTTTCATCCTCTTGCCGGCGGCGTTGTAGACGGCCCCCATGAAGGTTATGATGGCAAGGAGGACCATGGCGGTCCAGTTGAACTCCGATATGAAGATCCCGTAAAGGAACGATAGGAAAACAAGGACAATGCAGACGTATCTTGCGGTCCGTGGATCTATGACCCCTCTTTGAAGAGGGTGGTGGACTTTATTGGGGTCATCCTGATCGTAACCCTGTATGTAGTCCTCCGCCGAGTTGTGGCCGTAACCTGCATTGTGGTAAAGCCATCCGAATATGAGGAACAGAAGTACCTTGATATCCCATATCGTGCCGACGGCCAGGGCCGAGCCTGTGATGGTAATGGTCATCTCAAGAGGGCTGGTATGGCTTCTGAACAGCTGCAGCCAATCCCTGAGGTTGCCCATGGGACCCGGATTGTCATGTATGGTATTATGAGTTTGCGAGTTCAGGTCGTTGCGGCAACAGCATCCACCAGGCCGTAACCGTAAAGGTTGTCCCGTCCAGCAGCACCAAGGTCCTCCGCATCGTGAAGGGCCTCCCTAACCTTTTCGATCCCGAGGGTCGGGTCCTTGTCAAGTACCAGAGCGGCGACCCCAGTGACATGGGGGCATGCCATCGAGGTTCCGCTGATGGTCTTGTAGCCGCCGTCGTTCCAGGTGGAAGGGATGGATACGCCGGGTGCGGCAACTTCTATCTGGGAGCCGTAGTTGCTCCAGTACGGAAGGTTGTCGCTCGAGTCCGTCGCGGATACCGCGACCACCGTGGAGTACGCCGCAGGATAATCTACCTGCGAGCCGTCGTTTCCCGCGGCTGCAATTATGACGATGCCGGCGTCATAGACCGCCTGGATGGCATTTCTGAAATTTGTGTAATCGTAATCTGTGCTGAGGCTCATGGAAATGATGTCCATGTCGTTCGCAATGGCCCAGTTGAGACCGTTGATGATCCAGGTCAGGCTTCCGCTTCCGCTCCTGTCCAGTACCTTCACGGCGTAGATGCTTACTCCCGGAGCCACACCGACCACTCCGATGGAGTTATCCTGGGCGGCGATCGTGCCTGCGACATGGGTCCCGTGACCGTTGTCATCGTCGTATTTCCTGGAATCGATCTTCCTCCCAAGAGGGACGAAGTTCACTCCGCCTGCGATGTTGAGGTCGGGATGGTCCTTGTCGACACCCGTATCGAGTATGGCGACCTTCACTCCTTCTCCGGTGAAACTGGTCCATACAAGGTCTGCATCTATCCTGTCGACCCCCCAGGGAGTCGACTGCGATGGCTGAGGTGTCGGGTCCGGTGTGGGTTTCACCGGTTTCTTATCAGCTTCGAACTCGTTATCGACGAGGTGGGCCCACGGGACCTCTTCGACGGCTTCAGCTACCATCGGCAGGAGTCCTGCGGCCATGATCATAATAACTGATGCTACGAGAATTTTCTTATACATTTATAAACCCCCGCTATGTGAAGGAGGATGATATGGGTCGAGTATAAAAGCTCTCCCTAACAAAATAGCTAGGTATGTCCATGACCCTCTTCATCATTCTCCCTTTTCAGGAACTGTGAGATCAATAACAGCAGGGACCCGAACATCGCCATGAACCAACCACCTGATAAAGCGGAGAAATGTTCCGCATCGAACTGTGAGAACTTCGCCCCTTCGACGAACATGATATTCGGGAGCAGTAGGAAGAAGAAGAGAAGGGAAACAGCAACAATGACCGCTGATGCGATGGTCAGTATCCTCGCCCCTACCTGCCCAGTGATCAAAGCGACCATGGCCCCGATGATCATTACGATATGGATCATCATGACCCCGGTGACCTCCGAACTTGAGTCTTCTCCTCCGGCCCCTTCAACTATAACGCGGTCAATGGGCCTGACGAAGTATTCATCCCCGTCCTGTTCAAGATGAGCCATCTCCGTTGTGGGGACGAAACCGCCGAAGATGACCGGTATCAGAATTACGAGGGCCCCTGCAAGAATGACCGTTCTCTTCCATCTTGGTTGTTCCGGAAAGAGGTCCAGGTCCTTTTCTTTGAACTCGTCGATCAGATCGACCATCAGAAGGACCGATGTTCCGATGAACAGGCCTCCCGGCAGGATCCAGATCAGGCCTGCTGTGGTGAAACCGATGATGCCCGGTATGAACGCTCCCAGCAGCCATCCGATCCTCCTGTTAAGGTCCGTGGAGGTCTCTTTCGAGGCCCGGTGGATACAGTATGCTGCGAAGATCGAGATGATGATCGTGATCAGTCCCAGTGCGAGAGTGTCCTCCTTGTTTCCGGTCAGAGCGGGGATGCTATCTCCCGCTGTCAGTACAACCAAGCCAGTTATCGCTCCCAGCGCCCCCCCTATGACACCGTTCCGGAATGCTTTATGTTTCCTGGTGTTGAGGTCCATTTTCTCGGGGTCCACGCATCGACAAGAGAATGCAACTATTTCAATGGGTCCTTTTCAGCCGAAGAAGATTTCTATCCCTAAGGCGTAGCATGTTAAAAGGTGGTCTTGATGGTGGTCAGGCAGATACGGGTCGGAAGCGACAATTTCAGCTATCTAATCCACGACAGGGAGACCCTTGAGGCGGCCCTGGTGGACCCCGGATTCGAAGTATCCGAGGCCCTGGGGATCATCAATGACGAGGGATTGGACCTGAAATACGTGATAAATACACATCATCACGGCGACCACACGGCGGCGAACAGGACCGTCATCAAGGAGACGGGAGCGAAGCTCGTTGCATCCGAAGAGGACGGAGCGAACCTGATGGACAAGGTGGATCTCCATGTGTGGGAGGGGGACGAGCTGTCGCTGGGGTGTGTCACATTGAAGTTCATCGGGGCCCCGGGACATACTCCAGGGGGGCTTTGTATAATTGTCGAGGATGAGTTCCTGCTCACGGGGGACACCCTGTTCATCAACGACTGCGGACGCTGTGATCTTGCGGGTGGGAGCCTTTCGGACATGTTCGATACGCTCCAGAGGATCAAAACACTCGACGCCTCCCTCGTTGTCTTCCCGGGACATGATTACGGCCCGAGGCCGTATGATACGCTCGGGAATCAGAAAAGGACGAGCGGTGTCCTTCTTGCGAAGGACCTAAAAGAGTTCTCGAAGCTTTGACAGGAAAGCCCCAATGGTTTGCGAAAACATCCCTGAGCATCTTGAAAACATATCGAAATATCATCCCTTTACCCGAGGGGAAGTGGCTGTTGATAATTTACATGCTCAATTAGCTGTCCGAACTGAAAAACGATCTCCATCTTGATCTCTTAGGAGAATCTATTTCTTTCCTAATATTCCACTCATTTCCACAATCGAGACACGAAAAAACTCTTTCACTTGTTGGTCTATCTGTAATGAACGATATTATTTTAGATTCGCACATGGGACATTTTCCTTCCATGGTATTCCCTCCGATGTGTGTGCTTATAATGGTTTCCCCTCCGTACCCCCCTAAAAATTCTTTACATGATCAAGATCATTCCAATTTCGATGGTAGCAGGTCTATTTGAAAAAGAAAAGGAAATCTATCAGAGTTGTCATTGATAATTTATGGAAAAGCAAGGATTGATACCATCATTGATCAGTTTGGTCATCTTGTCCATCGTTATCATCTCAACAATTACATTCGTCATCGACCATGCCAGATTGATCGGTCCAGTATTGATCGCACTTGGGATATTGCCTTGGCTCCCACTGAGGCTATTTGGCAGATCGATCAGATCTTGTGGTGCTGATATCATATTTGGTGCGGTGGATACTGGAATACTCGGGATCGCAGCAATAATTGGAGCAAGTTTTGCAGGAGTACTCGGTGCAATAGTAGGTGGAGCAGTGGGTGATTCTATTACGGATGGTATTGCAGGATTATTTGAGGGCAGGATAGCCATCTTTCTCAGGGGTCATGGTATAAAAGAAGCCAGGACACCTTTGAGTTCCTCTCTCGGGAAGATGAGTGGTTGTTTATTAGGTGTGGGAATAGTACTTACGGTACTGTGGTCCATATTGGGAGTGTTGCGATTTTAATGGAGGTCCGATGATCGTCATTCTTCCTTCTTCGGGGGGATAAAGGAACTCATATCAGGCGATATTTCTTTATTAGATTTCCATCAATGAATATTTCCCAACCTGAACCAAAATAGAAAAACCTTTTAATCTTATCAATCTGAACATCATGTTTTTCCTTATCTCCAACTTGGAATTTCATTTTTCTTCTCGGAAGAAACTGCATCAAGAATTGGTCTTCAATAATGAGTTCATCATCTACAGTTACTCTGATCTGGCCGCCAAATCTTTCGATACTATATTTCACATGATGTATTTCCTTTTCACCTACTTCAAATTCTAAAATAATCGGATTGGATAATGGCTTGATCCATTCTACTTCTTTTTTTTCATTGTTCATTCTAATCCTTATACTCTCCCAAGACTTTTTCCCCTTCTTCGAGTGTTTTCTGGGCTTTGTCAATGATCTCACGGAATTCTTTTGTTCTCTCCTCAGCATATCTCTTAGCAAACCATTGACCTATCGTTTTAGTTAAGATCTCAATCAATAAGAAAAAGGACAATATCACTAAGATGACGATCAATAGTGCCTCTATTACTAACAACGATTCCATATTACCACTTGTTATTGATCCTTGATCTTGAGATATCCTCTCAATTCCTATGTTTCGACTATGATCGGAATCTCTCCCAGGCCTCCCGCATCATATAATGGACCAATATCTAATTGAAATTTCCTTTCATGATCGGACCTGTGAAAATTGTTTTTCCAGTATGATCTATTCACCTGTGACCGCGGCAAGGATTTAATCCATTCAAGGTCTATCAGCATCGTGGACCCCTTGCTCATTGCTCCGTGCGGATTGAACTGCGGGACATGCAGGTACCATCTGAAGGAGAAGAAACCTTGTCCCGGGTGCAGGTCGGAGGATTTCGATAAGCCGAAGACCAGGTTCCAATGCGCCATCAGGAACTGTGAAACCCTGAAGTCCAACCCATCGGGTTTCTGTTATGAATGCAATGAGTTCCCCTGCAGGGACCTCGCTCGTCTTGCGAAAAGGTACAGGACCAAATATTATGCCGATGTTCTGGAGAACCTCCGGTCCATCAGGGAGACCGGGTTGGATAGGTTCATGGAAGAGGAAAGGAGAAAATGGACCTGTATCAAATGTCAGGGAGCCATCTGCGTTCATACCGGGCTATGTTCGGTCTGTAATAAACCGATGGAGAGATAGTGACTACTTCCTGGGAGCGACCATGATCGGAAGGACCACGATGAACTTCGTCCCCATCTTGTGGTCCCCTTCCACCCTGTCCCTTACTTCAATTGTCCCGTTGTATCTGTCAAGCAGGACCTTTACCAGCGACAACCCCATCCCGAGATGCTTCGCCTCGTCCGCCCTGTGTGCCCTTGTGAACAGCGAGGATTTCATGTTGTCGGGGATCCCCCTCCCCCTGTCGGAGATCTCCATGAGGACCTTCTTCGAAGCATTGTCCACACTTACATCGATATCGATCTTCGGATCCATCAGCTCATGATATTTCACAGCGTTGTGGAAGATATTGTAAAAGACCTCTTCTATCAAAGGCTCAGCGGGAACGAATATCTTCTCCGGAGGCGTCTTGATATCGAAGGATATCTCATGTTCGGGGAACGAAAGGATCACGCTAGCAAGCGATTTTCTGACTATCGGCATAAGCTCTATGGGCTCCGGTTTGAAAGGTGCGGTGGTCGCCTGGGCGAACTTGTGAACGTTCTTGACGAGGCTCACGGACCTGTTGACAAGCTGGGAGATGGTCTCGTGGACCCCGTCAGCCTTCTCACGGTCCTTCTTCACCATATGGTATATCTGGGCCGAGTTCAGCAAACCCTGATTGATGTTCCCCATGTCATGTATCAAAAGGTCAAGATAGAATACCGATCTGTTCCTCTCGTCCTTCAGCCTTTTTTCGACCTCCATACGTTTCTTGATGTCGAGGTCGAGCTGGAGGTTCGCGTCCTCGAGCTCTTTGGTCCTTGCATTCACCCTGTGCCTGAGGAACATTGTCGCGACGAAGAGGAAAAGAGCGACACCGAAGACGATGAGGAACAGATTGATCAGCCAGGCCGGTAGGACCGTCCTGACCTCCGGTCCGCTGTCTCCCCCGACATACTTCTCGAGCAGTGTGTAGTAGACAGACGTTTCATCCCCCTTCATCTGCCTCAATGTCTGGTCGATCCGATCGGAAAGGGCCTCGGCCTCGGAATCATTGGAGGGGTAGGTGAACTTCACCTCCACCGGATTGAATACGATCCCCGTCCTGGCGATGTCCCGCTCCCGTTCAACCGCCTGCCCGATGAGATGGTTAAGAAGACCGGCGTCAACGTTGCCGTCCTCTATAGCCTCTATTACCTCGTTGTAATTGTTGAACTCCACCTGGATCGCATCGATCTTGAATGATGCCATGAGCTCCTTGAGACCGGATGTGCTGTTGTAATGGATATCATCCTTCACCACCCCGATCCATTTCCCATCAAGCTCCAGTATCGAATCGATCTCTCTTCCCCTTGAGGTGTAGATGACCCCCCAGTTCGAAACTATGGTCTCGTTCGAGAACCTGAAATGGGACCTGCAGTTCGGTATCTCCTCTAAACCGGCGACGAGGTCTACCTCCCCGTTCGTCAGCCAATCATGGCATTCATCCCTTGTCCCTTCCTTGAAGACGAACTGCAATCCCTCCACCTTACCCACCTCTCTCAACAGCTCGATGGAGAGGCCGAAGAGGTCGCCGTTCACCCTGTAGGAAAGGGGCCTGTTATTGAAGTACCCGACAGTAACTGTCTTGCCATTCTGTCCATGGACATCACCGGATGGGATTATAAGACCCATTAAAAGAAGTAATATGATCACTAAAAGAGCCCTCGAGGGAAGTATGTAAGGCGATGGTTTCTTCCGCCGGCATACCAAGTATCTGGTATTTCCCATCATGCGTCTCCATGGAGGATCCATTGGCCCTGGGTCCCATACTCATCTGATTTACATTTATAAATGAATTGCGGGAACTTTATCACTGGCCATGAAAAACGATTCACTTCATCGAATGCAAGGCAACACGGTTCCCTTCCGTATCCTTGAAAACGGCGAAATGTCCGATCTCATCGGATATCTTTGTCTTTGGAATAAGAACCTTCCCACCCGCATCCTCGACCCTGTCCAGTATGGTGATCAGATCCTCCCCGCCGTTGAGATATACCATGGTGCCGTCCATCGACGGTTTCTGGTCATCACTCTTGATCAGAGCACCGCCGATCCCAGGGTCCTCCATCGGGAAAAAAGCCATCTCGTTGCCCATGACCACGCTCTCATACATCTTGCAGTCGAGTATCCTGTTGTAGAAATCCACCCCGCGCCGAAAGTCGATCACGGGGATCTCGAACCAGTTCAATGAGCTCTTGGGTCTTGCCATCTCATCACCGATCCTCGTATGCCCAGGTTCCGAATATTAGTGTTCCGCTTCCAGGTGCGATCCTGTCCTCACAGTACTGGTAGAAGTTCGTCTATCTCGTATTTCGAGACCTGCACCCTCATGGAAAGGTCTTCCTTCCTGTGACCCAATGAGGTTCTGTACCCCTCCAGATGTGCTCTCTTTGCCGTCAGGTAGTGCGAGAGGAAATCCTGGCCCATGACCTCCTTGACAAGTGTGCTTTCCTCCATCAGGTCGAGTGCCGTGCTCAGGTCGGGAGGCAGTCTCTTGATCCCCATGCCGTCCATCTCCCCCTCGGTCAGCTCGAAGACGTTGATATCCCTTATGAACGGAGGATCGAGACCTTCCTGGATGCCTTTGACCCCTGCCCAGATCTGAAGGGCGAACGAAATGTACGGGTTCGACGACGGGTCAGGATTCCTGAGCTCTATCCTTATTGCATCGGGATTGTTCATCTCGTATCCGGGGATGCGGATCAGGGACGACCTGTTCTGGACGTCGCAGCATATGTAGGCAGGCGCCTCGTAACCCGGGACGAGACGCTTGAAGGAATTGACCCACGGATTCAATCCAGCACAGATCTCCGGGACGTACTTCATCAAACCCGAGATGTACCTCTTGCATTCCATGGACAGATGGTGCTCGTCATCCGGATCGTAGAAAACGTTCTTCCTTTCCTTGAAAAGGGATTGGTGGGTGTGCATCCCGTTCCCGTTGATCCCGGCAATGGGTTTGGGCATGAAGGAAGCAAATAGACCGTGAGAGGCAGCCACCTTCTTGATCACATATCTGAAATGCATCACGAAATCAGCCATCTCAAGTGCTTCCATGAAATGCACGTCGATCTCATGCTGGGAATCGGAGACCTCGTGGTGGTCGTACTCGAACCTGTAGCCCATCTCCTGGAGCAATATCTGCGCCTCCTTCCTGACCTCCCCGTACTTCCCCCCTTTGAAGTATTTTCCCTTGTCGACCGGGACAGGCCGATGGTACAGGCAATCGTCCAGGCAGAATTCCTCGAGCAATGGCTCTCCCATATCATCCGCCTCGAACAGGAAGAACTCCATCTCCGGTCCAATGTAGACCGTATCGGCGATCCCAAGCTCCTTCACCCTTGCCAGAACCCTTCTTAGGATGTTCCTGGAGTCGAACTTGTAGGGCCCGTTCTTCGGATCGATGATGTCCCCGAAAACCGCTATCTCCTTCCATCTCCTTTCGAATCCCGGGACCTGTGTTCGATAGTACCAGGGGAGCACCCTTGCGGTTGAAAAATCAAGCCAGGCGTTCTTGTCGCTCTCGTTGATCCTCTCGGGATAAAGGGATGAAGCGTCGAACCCTTTGAAGACCTCGAAGGAGGGATCGACCCCCGAGAACGATACCGTACCATCACTTTCCCGCTTTCCACCAAGCTCCGAAACGGGAATGGTGAATCCGCACGGTCTCTCCCCGTTCATGTCCGCCGTCATGAACCGTATGAAACGGATCTCCCTGTCGGCGTCCAGCGTTCTCTTCACATCCTCCAATCCATCGAATCCGAAAAGTTTGATATCTGAATCCATACCCGGTCCCCGTAATACTGGATAGATTCTTCGTCATATTAAATAATAATCCAAGAATGGCTAAACATATTCTGAATATTTTTAAAAAATAATGAACATTTGTTCAGAACATTGATGAAAATAATAAGTAAAATGAACACTTTCATACCCCATGGACAGAACCGACCTCGAGATCATCGCGCACCTCCAGAGGCACGGAAGGGATTCCTACAGAGAGATAGCCAAGACACTTGGTATCGCACCGGCAACGGTCATGAAGAGGGTGAAGGAACTCGAGACGGATGGTGTGATAAAGGGTTATACCGTGGAAGTCGACTACGACAGGCTAGGATTCGAGATCCATGTGATCATTGATGTCAGGGTTGCGAAGGGGAAGCTTCAGCAGATCGAGAAGAAGATCGCAAAGGACCCCAATGTCATGATGGTTTTCGACAACACCGGACCCTTTGATGCAACGGTGGTCGCCAGATTCCGCAACAGGGGGGGACTTGACAGGTTCATAAAGAGGCTCCAGACATACGATTTCGTGGAAAGGACCGAGACGAAGCTGATACTCAACACCATAAAGGACGAGGGTCTGAGAATGAAATAGGGGGGCGCCAGCTTGAATATCAGATATGCCGAAATGAGCGACCTCGAATTCCTCAAGGAGGGCCTATTAAACGTCCGCCTGATCGAGGAAAGACCGGAAAGGGACATCCCTGTGAACAATGATGACATCGAGAGCTTCAGACAGGGTATCGGGAACAGAACGATCAAGGTCGCCGAGAACGATGATGGCTTACCCGTAGGTTTCGTCTACTACCGGACGGATTTTCCTGTACCCTACGTCAGCGGGGATTTCCTCTGGATAGATATCATCTATGTGATGGAGGCGGAAAGAGGGAAGGGTTATGGTACGGCCCTATACAAGGAAGCTGTGGAATATGCCAGAAGTTCAGGTCTGGACAGGATCGTGATAGATATCTTCGACGTGAACGAGAGGTCGAAGGTCTTCCATTCGAAGATGGATTTCACCCCGTTCTATGCCATATACATCAGGCACCTTTGAACGATCCCTTGATGATTGGGCCGTAAACCTCGTCGATGGCCATTTCCTGGATTCCTCCAAAATCAATATATCCGAAAAGGCTGGATGGGAATTCATGCGGAGAGAAGAACCCCTATCTCTGATGATTTCGACAGCTCTTTTGTTGATCTTCTTCACCGTGATATTTGAACCAGCTGTCGGGGGAGATAATGTTAGCAGACAGGTATCGTATTCCTTCGACCGGAACGGGAACAGGATAGACGACTGCCTGGAGGATGTGTCCGAATTTCCACAATGGGCACTCGTTCATTCGGATACGTTTGAACATGCCAAAGCCCTACGGCCATTGCTCGAAAGGGCCGGTTGCGATATCGGATCATCCCTCTCCAGCATTCCCGTGATAATAGTAAGTATACCTGACCGGACCTCTCTTGAAGATGCTTCAAAGCTCCCCTTTCTTGAAGTGATCGAGAGGGATTCAGAGGTCAGGTTCGCCATCAACAATTCCGTCAAGGCGATGAAGGTGGAGCAATCCTCCATCTATCCGGGGGAAACGGCAAGAGACCTTGGATACGATGGTGAGGGAATGACCATAGCGGTCCTTGACCTTGGTATCGACAATGACCATGAGGTACTGCAAGGTTCTTTCGTTGCGGGTGTTGATTTCACCCTCCCGGACACCCCGGTAACACCGAGGGACGGGTCCTTCGATCCTGACGATAAGGGCGGTCATGGGACAGGTGTTGCATGTGTTCTTGCCAGCAGGGGGGATGCGAATGGTAATTTCAGGGGGATCGCTCCTGCGGCCGGAATAATAGATCTGAAGATGTCCGACTACAATCCCGCCTACGTCAGGGCAATGGCAGAGGCGATAGACTGGTGCCTCCAGAACAAGGATACTGACTGGGGGAATGGGCATGTCGGCATCGACGTGATCTCCATGAGCGCCCTAACAAGCGTCGACCCGGACGGCTCTATTGCCCGACTGCTTCAGCTCATTGCCGAGAACGGCATACCTTTCATACAGGCGGCAGGGAACGACGGTGTCCAGCAGGGAGAGGATCCGGCCACCTATTTTTGGTCCGACTACGTGATAACCGCGGGAGGTCTCGACGACCGAAGGACCATAGAAAGAAGTGACGATATCTACTGGAGCGGTGCCACATACGGCCCCAGGGTCACAGACGGGGACGAAGATCCCTACGACGAACTGAGACCCGATGTCGTGGCTACAGCCGTCAACCTGACGGTGGCCGCCCATTCCACAACAACGGACCCCGCCTCCGGCTGGAGAATCGTGGAGGGTACTTCCTATGCGACCCCCCATGTGTCCGGTGTCGTTGCACTCATGCTCCAGGCGAATCCCCGCATAGCTGAGCTGGGAGACCTCAGGGTTCTGGAATCTATCAGGTCGATCCTTCATGAATCGGCAGAGGCAAGAGGAGAACCTTACGATCCGGCCCTGTCAGAAAAATACAGCGTGAGGTACGGATTCGGTATACTGGACGGGTACGAGGCTGTGAAGACCGCACTCGATTTCAATGAATGGAACAGGCCCCCCTCGATCATCGAGTTCACTGCAACCCCCAATACAGTAGCACCGGAGGATACATCCACCATAAGGATCGACGCTGACGATCCTGACGGTGACCTGCTTGAATTCCTGATAGAAGCGTCTGGAGGTGATATCACCGGAAACGGTCCGATCTGGACCTGGACCGCCCCCGAGGATGAGGGGGAATATCTGATCGAGGTGACCGTTTTGGACCCATCGGGATCCTCTGACTCCGCCTCTATAACATTAACTGTTCGGGATGCCGTCATCTCAAATTCTCCACCCGTCATCCAGTCCTTCACTTCTTCCGATGGATCTGTGGAAACGGGTGAGATAGTGTACCTTTACGTGGAAGCATCGGACCCTGATGGCGACCCCCTCCAATACGGGTACTCGGCCTCAAGCGGGAGAGTGATCGGTTCGGGGGACGAGGTCCAATTCAGGTCTCCCGATTCGGCAGCGGATGTTTCGATCATTGTCACGGTCAGCGATGGAAGGGGAGCTTCGGACGACGCACAGCTCTTAATCCAGGTTGTTTCGCCCCCTCCTCCCGAACCTCCCATTGTAGCTTCGGTACTTTTGACCCCATCATATATCGAGGAAGGAGATGCCAGCTCCAATGTCAAGATCTCGGCCTTCATAAGGGAAACAACATCCGATGTGGATACCGTCCAGGCGGACCTCGCCGGGATAGGTCAAAGGACAAGGAAGTTCCTTTCCTATGTCGGATCGGTCGAGATCGAGGGCCAGGTCCTTCTTGAATACTCCCTTGGGTTGGGCGGATTAGGATCTCTCGGTCCGGGGAACTATTCGATCCTCGTAACAGCCCATGATGAACGGAATTACGTCTCTGAACCGTTCGAGGTCATACTGAGCGTCACACCTTCCCAGAATAAAGGAGCAGAGGTCCCGGATACCGAGAGCAGCAGTGTTTTCCCGTTCTGGGTGCTGATCCCGATAGTGCTTATCGGGGCTGCCATTCTGGTCGGGCTTTTCTTTGTCATAAGAATGGCCGGTACCAGAAAGGTTCGGACTACGGGTTCCTCGTCTCCTGTCTACGTGGCAATCGAGGCAGGCTGAGCTTTCGGATATCCCCCATTATCTCGAGACCCGCCCGACGCCCAAGTGAGGCGACCTTAACATTCCCTTTCATGTCCCTGAGCTCGATCTTGACATCGGAATCAACGGATTCCTTGATCCTTCTGTCCATGCTCCCTTGTAAGGGAGCGGCAAGCTCGCCGGTATTTCTCTGCGTAGCCTCTATCGACAATCTGTGCTTTCTATCCTTGACCTCAAGCGACATCCTCTCTCCTTCCGAGGAGAATCCTGTCACCCTGGCACCCGTGTAGGTCGCAAAACGGTATACTTCCTCACCGGTCTTGAGAAAGGACAGGAAACCGGTGAAATGTCTGCCAAGCCAGGGGATCTTGGCAACCGAGAACATCAAGGATATATCCTCGTCGTCGAAGTTGTTGCACTGGAGCCATATCCAGGTCTCCGGGAACGATCTGCCCCAGTCCTTTTCGATGTATCCCTTCCCGCCATCAAAGACCTTCACCTCCCCGTCCACCGAGAGGTTTCCTTCCAATCCGTGCCCCATGGAGACGACACCGTGATAGCATTCCATCCCGGGAACGAAGGTATACCATCCCATTATCCCGGGCGAGAGCAACCTTCTTGGGAAAGGGGCCGGAGCCTTGAAGTCCAACCTGCCTAAGATCCTGTGACCTTCCCCTTTCAGGTCCACTTCCAGACCATTCGAAGAGAACCTGTTCGATCCGACCGAGACCTCGAAACGGTCCTTCTCCGGTCGGAAGTCCTCAGCGGGGAACTCGAAATATTCTGTCCAACCCGAAACACCGTCGATCACCTGGACGAACGAGTGGCTCTTCTTTGACAAGGAGATCCCGGGAATGAAGGATATCACCGAGGAAAGGTCGGACGAGACGTTCTTGAGGTACCATCCCTCGAAATAGGCCTTCTCCTTGAGGGTTCCCTGGAAAACGGGAGGGTTCAGGAGCCTTCGCAGCTTTCCCATCCCGGTTCCAATTACCTTATACTTCATAATTGATTTGGAGAGCGGCCGTCATTTCGACCGGGATACTGCCCCTCCTTCACTTCGGTTTCACTGCCAAAACCTTGATGCTGTTGACAACACCGAGTGCCGACCCCAGCTCTTCCTCGGTCAATGATGTCTCCTTCATGAGACGAACGATCGCATCCTCATCGGCCAGACATTCCAGGGGGAAACTTTCCTCCGAAACTATCTCGAGACCCTCGAATCCGGCTTCCAGCATCCTCTGAACATATGTCTCCCTGTGATCGGCGCCTGCGATGCACCCGACGTAGGCAGAGACGGAATCCCTGAGCGAGGGTGGAATTTCAGAGGTGAGAACAAGATCGGATACCATCAGTCTCCCGCCGGGTTTCAGCACCCTATGGGCCTCCTTGAAGACCTTGTCCTTCTCCGGTGACAGATTGATAACACAATTGGAAATGACCACATCGACCTCGCCGTCATCCAGTGGCAGGTCCTCTATGAAACCTTCTCTGAAATCCACATTGGCGAACCCGCTCTTTTCAGCGTTCTCCCTGGCCTTTGCGATCATATCCCGGGTCATGTCGACACCGATCACCTTCCCTCCCGGACCTACCCTATGAGCCGCAAGGAAGCAGTCGAATCCCGCCCCGGAACCCAGGTCGAGGACGGACTCTCCCTCCTTCAGGGAGGCAAGTGCAACGGGATTTCCGCAACCGAGTCCGAGATTGGCCCCCTCGGGTACCGATCCCATCTCGCTATCGCTGTACCCTATCTTGCCGCTTAGGGCGTCGGGTGAGGGGCCTCCGCAACATGAGGGCTCAGTGCTGGTATGATGCGTCTTCTCCCCTCGTGCGATACGGCCATAGTTGTCCCTGACGTTCTTTCTGATCTCGTCGTCCTTCATCATATCGTTTCTCCTTGGTTCCGGTTCCGTCTACTGGACTCGATCTCGGACAGCGCCTAAGGTGAGTTCATCCATTTGAGGATTTCCCGGGTATTGAATACTTTCATATTATTTCTGTAACCTTTTTAATGGTCATGGTGTTTAAGATACCGGGGAAATGAATGAGAAAGATACCGTGGGTCATCCTTGTCCTACCGGTGATGTTCCTCTCTCTGCTGCTTGGAACTGCCGAGAGCCAGGACCAGGTCGTTTTGATAACCAATATGGAGGTAGTGACGGTCACTCAAGAGGAGGCAGTTGTGACATGGGTCACCAATATCGAGACGACCTCGGAGGTGGATTACGGCGAGAACGAAACCCTTGGGAACACCGCTGCTTCCGAGGGAGAGACTAGGTATCACTACGTAAGGATCCATGACCTGGAGCCCGAAACCGGGTACTTCTTCCAGGTCTCCTCCGGCGGCACAAGGGGAGGGATGTCATCTTTTACGACCTTGCCCCCTCTACAAACGGCTCCCTCGGCGAGAATTGCGTTGCTTGCAGACGTCCATTATGACGTTGATGGCGTCAATATGCCAAATGGAGCAATGTACGGGGACTCCGTGAACCTTCACCAGGCCTTCCTCGAGGAGATGTCACAAAGAGGCGACATCGATGGTGTCATACTTCTCGGGGACAACGTGCAGGGTTCGGAGGAGGATTATTCGGATTTCTACACGGCGATGGACTCGTCCGGTGTTCAATTCTATCCTGTAATGGGCAACTGGGACAAGAGCGAGGCAGCCTGGGAGGACCATTTCGATAACTATGTCGGAATGGACAGCACCTATTACAGCATCGATGCGGGCGGCCTTCACATAGTGGTTCTGGATTCTACCGTTCCAGGGTCGGTGGGAGGCTCCATCGACGAGGTGCAGCTGGAGTGGCTCCAAGATGATCTCGACGAGAATCCTGACTCGAAGGTCCTGATCTTCATGCATCACCTGTATTTCGAAGATGACATTATGGGGCTTGACCAGGCTTCCTACGAAGGCCTCGAAAACGCGATCAACGGGCATGGGAACGTCCTGTCGGTTTTTTCAGGCCATAACCACCAGAACTCGTATGCTCAATACATACCGACCTGCAGGACCACGATAGCTTCCCTTGTCCAGTATCCCAATGGTTACGCAACGCTTGATATCCACCCTGACGGCTATTCCCAGTCCTACTGGAAGGTAGAGTCAGCCCTGGAGATATCCGAGAACAGCAGGATGAGGATCAAGGCGTCGTCCGTCGATACCGAGGCCGACCAGCAGTTCCTCGGAACCATCGAGGAACGAAATCATGTCCTGGAACCGGTCGAGCCTGTGGAGAACGATCCGCCGGTCATCCTTTCCATTTATCTGGAAGCCGAGTTGATCGGACCGGGGGAGCATGTGGACCTGTCGGTCAACGCATACGATCCGGAAGGTGAGGAGCTCGAGTACATCTACGCTGCTGAAGAAGGTACGATCGTCGGGGACGGCCCTCTAGCAACCTACACCGCACCTGACTACGAGGGAGCCTTCTATATCGAGGTCAAGGTGTTCGACGGCGTCCTTTATTCGAATCCCTATTTCGCAAGGATCGAGGTCGAGGAGGAACCTGTCGTCAACGAGAACAGGGCGCCGGAGGTGGACAGGGTCGTCGCGACCCCTCAGAGTGTGTTATCTGGAGGCAATGTCAGCCTGAGGACGATCGCAAGCGATCCTGACGGCGACCCCCTCGAATACACGTACTACTGCGCCTACGGGCAGATAATTGGCGAGGGGAACGAGGTCATCTGGAAAGCTCCCGAAAGAACGGGTCTGCACGTCATCTCGGTCCAGGTCTCGGATGGGGAGCTGATCTCCAATGCTTACATGGTCGAGATAGAGGTTTACGAGGAGGAGGGGCAGCCCGCCGATGATTCGCCGTTCTTCCCGCTTCCCATAATTATCTTGTTCGCGGCCATCATTGTTTTGTCGCTCATTGCATGGGAGCGAAGGAAAAGGACCTAGTTTCATTCATCCGGCGGGTCCAGAGACCCCGTTCCCTTCGATATCCCTACGGCAAAGAACGGAAGTGCGATCATCTGGACCATGTGGAAAAGACCATTGAAGTCGAACTCCCAGATCAGGGTGAACGTGATCGTTTCGGTAGCCTGGATAGCAGCAGCGATCATGGTTATAAGGATCGCCAGGGCGATAAGTCCGGAACCCGGGAAACGTTTCTTGAAGAACAGATAGGCATAGGTACCAAGCGCGCAGACCATGGCAATGGATTCATAGATAATGAAGACAAGAAAGATACCCGGGACCAGGACTGTAACGATAAAGAACACGAGGGAGATCGCGATCATGACATACAGGAACTTCAGGGAGAAAGCGTCTCCCTTGAGGTCGCGCACGGTCCCGACAAGGAACAGAGCGATGGTCATGCCCAGCGAGAAATTGATGATGTTCCACACACCATCCCTAAGGCTATCGGACATCTCGAACCCGTGGGCAATGGCGCCAACGATCGCTGCGATCGACAGGAACATGAACGCCCAGAACCAGATAAGCTTCCGAAAGGATTCCTGCCTCCCTCCCTTTCTGGCGATGTAGACGGCAGTAAGGACCGCCAGGGCAGAGAGGATCAGATCCGTGAAGGCGGTGGTCTGCTCGGTCGGAATATCGATGAATCCCATGTTCCCAGGAGCTGTAGTGTGGTCGGTGTATTTAACATGGGCCAATGATCGGATGTGCCAGGTTAAGGGGGCCATCATCCGTTCTTCTTGCCTGTCCTGAGCTTCGTGGAAACCTCTCTTTTAACCCTCTTCGGAAGCACGGAGTCGTGCTTCTCCATGAACTTGATGACAGGTTCCTTTTCCATCTTGGACAGCTCCCTGAGCGCCCATGAAAGGGCCTTTTCCACCATATCATCCCTGTCGGCGGCGACCATCCCGCATACCCAGAGCGTCCGGTCGACATCCCCCGTTCCACCCCTTGCTTTCTGGTTGAGGGCGATCGTGCAGACCACCGCGGTCCGCCTCTCCCATCTGTTGTCCGACCTCGCCCATTTCTCGATGACGTCATCCGTCAATCTTCCGTCCCTCCATGCGACCCCTGCAAGCCATCCCGAGTAAGTGTCCACTGAAACCCAGTTGTCCAGACCTTTCCTGAGGTCCTCGAGGTCACTGGCGGTGAGGGACAGAAGTGCCTTCTTGTTCGAATCCAGGAGTTCGTAGGCCACCTGCTGGCATTCGAATATCTCGGTATCCACGAGTTTCTTCGAGATCCTGACGATATCCGACGGCGGCCTGCCTTTCAATTTCCTTCCCAGCTCCTTCCTTACATTCCTCAGATCGGGCACCTTGACCCCCAGTATCTCGAAGGAGGAGGGGTAATAGCCCTTGGACCATTCCAGCCTCTCCTGGTCAACGACCTTCCTAAGCTCCTCGATGGTCCATTCGACGATCTTCTCATCTTCCATAACCATGAACCCTCCATCTGCAGCCTTTTAATTTAATCCTTTACGCGGGGAGTGGAGGCAGAAAGTGCATATCAATAGAGGTAGGGTATGATGATCCTGCGATCCTTTGGCAGGTCCTCGAAGTTCTCCCTGTACCATCTGTGGTTCGATACGGCCCTCGGAAGGAGGTTGGCAAGGGTGAACAGCGCGAATGCGAGACCCGGGAGCGACAGGGTCAGCAGCGCCCAGCCGGACCACTGGACGATCTCTCCCAGGTAGTTTGGATTGGAGACGAACCTGAAAGCCCCTCCATGCGGAAGTTTGTACCCGGTCTCGCCCTTTCTTCTCAGGGTCCTTATCAGGGCATCCGACCGGACATGGAGCAGGAATCCTCCAATGAAGATAGCGGTTCCGAGAACGAACGGGATCGAGATCAACCAATCGAGTTCCCGATCCATTTGAGCAAGGAAGTATCCGTTGATGAAGCCGTTCATGATATTGAATAGAAATGCGAAAACGACAAGAATGACCGGGAAGTTCCTCTTCGACCCCCTGAAGAATGATGGGTACAGGAACGTTCTGTATAGATAGTGCGCTTCCCAGAGGAACAGCAGCACCAATGGAGTGGGGGACAGAGCTTCGTGGAAAAAGACGTAAACGAGAAGGATCACGAACACGGCAGGAAGCTCCATCAGGGTCCAGGCCCATCTAGACCCGATAGACGGCCCCCATCCCTTCCGACTGTGTTTTCCGTACGGGGCGCTGATAAAGGTAAGGACCAGGAACACAACGGCCGCGAGGACGAACTGGGCTGAAAGCAGCACAATATAGATGGTATCGAACGTCCCCCCCATGGAAATGAACAACGTGGTCCCGTTATTAGAAAGGTTCTCGTCCCCTTAAGAACAACTCCACTGCCTGTCGGTCCACCGGGACCTCTATCCTCTCACGGTCCTGGAATCGGACCCATTCCAGCTCCTCTGCCTCGATCGGTTCGGGTTCGCCCTCCCATCTCGGGATCACATAATAGTGGATCGTGAGACCATCGTAGACCTCTGGATCGTCGAGGCTGCAGAGATAGGTATATTCGATCGGCCTGGCTTTGAGCTCTTCCATCATTTCCCGGAAAAGGGTCTCGGTCCTGTCCTCCACCCCTTCCATCCGACCTCCCGGAACTGCAAGCATCCCGGGGTAAGCTTCCTTGTCGGGCCTCCGCTTCTCGGCCAGGAACATGCCGTCCTTCACGAGCAGGAATGCGACGGCCTCGGTCTTCATTCTCCTCCCTTCTTCTCGGCCCTGATCATCTCGACCGCTTTCCGGGCCCTTCGCAGCCGGGTCTCTTCCATCTTGGCGGTCTCGATCCAGCCTATGTACTGGTTCTTGTGTGACGGCGGGAACGACAGGAATATATTCCAGGCCACAGGGTCCGACCTCAGCAGCTCCTCAAAATACTGCGGAATGACCACTTCCCGACCTCGATAGTTTACCGAGGGGGGAACGAGATCAGGATCCCTGGCCTCGTATATTCTCAGACCGTCCTCGGTCATTCTGCCCTGTTCGATCATCCTGTTTACCCTGTCGAGATTGGATTCCGACCAGATGGACCCCTTCTTCCTCGGTGTGAACCTGATGACGTGCTGTCTGTCATCTATCCTTTTCAAGGTGCCGTCGATCCATCCGAAGCAGATAGCCTCCTCGACGGCCTCCTCGTAGGATACGCAGGGTTCGTCCACATGTTTTTTCAGCAGGGTGAGCCAGATCTCTTTCTTCTCCCTGTGGTTCTTCGAAAGCCATTGTCTCCAATCTTTTCTGTCTGTGGCGAAGAAGGTCTCGGTGATATCTACCATTATATCACCCGGATGAGCCCCATCGGGATATTATATCGTTTTCCCGCATTTCCATGGAACGAACCTGGTGAAACGGTTTATAAACCAATAGGGAATTCGGCACATCATGACAGACGACGAACTGTTCGCCGATGTCGAACCTTTCCGGATCAAGATGGTCGAACCGATAAGACTTCCCTCTCGGGAAGAAAGAGAGATGTGCCTCGAGGAGGCTGGCCTGAACGTGTTCCTCATCAAGGGAGAGAACATCTTCATCGATCTTCTCACCGATTCGGGGACCGGAGCAATGTCCGACCGCCAGTGGGCGGGCCTGATGATGGGGGACGAGACCTATGCCGGGTCCAGGAACTTCTACAATCTCGAGGCCGCTGTAAGGGACATCCTGGGCTTCGAATACGTGCTCCCCTGCCACCAGGGACGCGGGGCTGAGAACGTTCTCCATACAGCTCTGATCAAGAAAGGGGACGTTATCCCTGGCAACACCCACTTCGATACGACCAAGGCCCATATCGAGCACAAGCGAGGCCGTGCCGTCGATTGCACGATAGACGAGGCGGCGGACCCCTATATCGACCTACCTTTCAAGGGCAACGTCGATCTTGCCAAGCTCGAGAGTGTCTACAAGGAATACGGGAAGGAGAGGATACCGTTCACGGTCATCACGGCCACATGCAATTCCGGAGGCGGACAGCCAGTTTCGATGGAGAACATGAGGGCGGTCGCGGACCTTTCAAGGAAGTACGGCATCCCGGTTTGTATCGACGGGGCGCGGTTCGCGGAGAACTGCTACTTCATCAAGAAGAGGGAGCCGGGGATGCAGGAGCTTTCCATCAAGGAGATAGCAAGGCTGCAGTCCGACTGCTTCGACATAATGACCATGTCCTCCAAGAAGGACGCGATCGTGAACATCGGCGGTTTCATAGGCACAAGGCACAAGGAGGTATACGACAAGATCAAGAACTTCGGGATCCTCTTCGAGGGTTTCGTGACCTACGGGGGTCTTGCCGGAAGGGACCTTGAAGCAATGGCAAGGGGTCTCTACGAGGGTATCGACGAGAGCTACCTCGCCTACAGGATCGGGCATGTAAGGTTCCTGGGCGAACGTTTGAAGGAGGAAGGGATACCCGTTCTTTGGCCTCCCGGCGGTCATGCGATATACATCGACATGAAGAAGTTCCTTCCGAATATCCCCCAGGACCAGTTCCCCGGAATGGCCTTCTGCGCCCATCTCTATCTCGAATCAGCGGTCAGAGGGGTCGAGATCGGGACCCTGCTCAATGGGAGGGATCCCGATACCGGGGAGAACCGACCCGCAAAGCTGGAGCTGGTCCGGCTGACCATTCCAAGGAGAGTTTATACCCATCGCCATATGGAATACGTCGTGAAGGCGGTGAAGAAGGTCTGGGAAAAACGGGACGAGATCAAGGGTTTCGAGCTCACCGACGAACCTCCTGTTCTCAGACATTTCACTGCAAGGTTCAAATGGGCCGAATGAAGGTTTCATCCCGAAAGGACTTTTTCCCTTTCGCGTTTTCCGAGCTTCGACAGGACCATCTCATAGGAGTGATCGATCATCCAGAGAACTCTCTTCACAGGGATGGACCCGTCAAGGATCACGGTGTTCCAGTGGACCTTGTTCATGTGATAGCCGGGGATGACCGAATCGAATTCGTCCCTGAGGTCCATGGCCGTCAGGGGATCGCATTTCAGGTTGATCCTCAAAGGGTCCGAGTGGATGTCGGTCAGAAGGAATATCCTGCCCCCGACCCTGATGGTCAGCGTTGTCTCGTCGAAGGGGAAATCCTCGGTGACGCCCTTCTTCTTCCTGCAATGTTCGATCACCGTCCCGAGCTCCATCTTCAACCACCTTCGGCGATAAGCCTGTGAAGCCTTTCCACCTCTTCCTTGATCATCAGGATCGCGGGATCGACCTCGCCAGGGACACCGGTGACCCTGAGTATGACGGAGTTCGGACCCTGCGGGTAGGACCCGATATCGATGTCGGGGAACCTTTCCTGAAGCTCGGCAAGGAAAAGTGCTATCTGGCTCTCCTTCCCGTTGAACCGGATATCCTTGATGTATACGTCTCCCTCATGACCGGGGGGCAGGTAGTCCTGGAACTTGCTGGTCCCGACGATCCCCCTGTATTCCCGTGGGACCCCCGGGAGGATGAAGATCAGGGTCTGTCCCTTGTTGGCCGATCCGACCAATCCTTCGACCATGCCCTCTTCGTTATTTATGAGGTCGAAGTGCTGAGGGACCTTTGCCATCTTCTCGAGCCCCTTCTTAGAGGTTTCGGGGAGCTCCCGGTCCGGGTTCCATCTCCTCCACTTGGCGAGCATCCGGCGGTAGCATTCCTCGTGAAAGGTCATCGGGACGGAAAGCGCCCTTGCATCCGCATCGACGGTGATGTCGTCGTGTGTGGGGCCCATTCCGCCGCTTATCACAACGATATCAAATGAATGGTCGATGAAGGTCCTGAGCTCGAACCCGATCTGTTCCATATCGTCGGGGACGATCACCCATCTCCCGAGCTTGATACCCCTTTTCAGAAAGCTCTCGGCCAGGAAGACGGTGTTGGTATCCTTCGTTAGGCCGAGGAGGATCTCATTGCCGACAACAAGAGCTCCCGCCTTTATCTTCCTGGTCCCTGTACTCGCCATGGGGGAGTAAGAATTATTGTTCACATAAATCCTGCGCCGGGATATCATCCCTGGTCGGAGGTCCTTGTAATGTCCATTTCGCCAGCAGGGAGGACCGACATGACCTGGTCAAGCTCGCCCCCCAGCTCCCTGGCTATCACCTTAGCTATATCGGATTTCTTCGTCCTTCCCGGCTTCACAAGGAATATCTGCCCATGGCAGACAGCATGAACAGCTGCAGCAGGTCCGAACATGACCTTCGGGACCCCCTCGACATAGACCGTTCCCGCCGCCCCCTCGAGGGGAAGCTTCTCGACGAAGTTCTTTTTCCCCCTTATGACGAACGACCCTTTGGCAAGGAACTCACCGGACTGCGGGGTCCTGCTTACCTGGTCCGGAAGTACCCAGTAGCCACCGGCGGAGCCGACTTTCGCATGCCATGCCTTCGAGTTGAGGACCGAGAAATGGACAGCCTCCTCCTTGGAAGGATCATCGGCCTCCTGCCCTTTGTCCACCCTAAGGATGACGCTCGATGCTCCTGAGATGTCCGCATGTGCATAAAGGTCGGAGTCCCTGAGGTATTTCTTGACCACCCTTTCATTGGTCTTTGCGTCCCTACCCCCGATGACCAGCAATTTGCTGGAGGTGAAGAACCACCTGAAGGCTTCGAACCAGAACCTTCTGAGCTTCTTGACAGGCTCCTCCTCCTCGGCTTCCTCGTTCTCCTTCCTGGCCCTTTCCAGTCTGTCCATGGTGTTCTGCAGAGCGGTCTCGATGCCTTCGAGCTTCTTCTTTGCGGTCTTCGCCCTCGTGTAGAGAAGCTCCGCGTTCTGGTTAAGGTCGAGGGACGTTTCCAGTTCCGCAGCCTCATCACCCTTTTCGGTAACCACTTTCACGAGGACCCTGCCGTTCCTCGGATCGGTCCCAGGCTCGAACGATATTATATCAGGATACCGTGAACCGTCCTCCAGGTAATCCCTGGGGTCGAAGTTCCTGAGCAGGGAGTCGATCCTCGCATAGTCCATGTAAAGGGCGTCCGCGATCCGCCTCGACCTCTCCGCCTCCTCCTCCTTCTCTGCTTTTGCCTTTTCCTGGCTCTCCTGCATGGTCAGGAGCTTCTGGAAACCCTTTACCCTTTTAGTCTCCTCACGGACCTCGCCCGGTGAGTCTTCCTCGAACATATGAAGCTCGAGGGCGTGGTTGATCGATCCCATCTCTGTAAAATGGTCCCCCCTGCCTTTTGTGGCACCCTCGGAATATTTGGCTCTGGCGGTGAGCGGCTTCACATCTCCGAAGAAAGAACCGAGAAGGGCCGGTTCGACCAGGATCGGCTCACCATCTAGAAAGTGTATGTAGATGTCTTTTTCGTCAAGGACCTCGTCCAGGAGACCTCTGAATTCCCTGAAGACCCTGTCGAGTTCCTCCTCGGAGAGCTCCCCGGGGGACCTCTTCTTTTCGAGGTCGGACCTCATGCAAACCTCCTCTGCATAGGGAGGGGGGAGGGAGCATCTTTTGATAAGGAACCTGACCAGGTCCTCCTGGGAGTTCGAGACCAGCTCCCTCAATCCATTAAGGTCCAGTTCGAAGGCGTCCAGGCCCGATGGGGGAGGCAGGTAGCTCTCACCTCTCTTGATGGTCCTCGAAGACCAGGCCTTGGATGTGAATGGGGCCTGTATGGTCTCACCCTTGACGAGGACCGCATTGCCGTCCCCGAAGAGTTCGAGATACAGCCGCCATGGTTCCTCCTCTCCGGGAGAAGGAGAGAATGTCAGGCAGACCAGCCTGTCCATGCCGACCTGCGAGATGTCGGTCAGGATGCGGTTCGACAGGGATTTCCTGAGTTTCATGGCGAAGGGGGAGGGAGAGCTTGGCATTTCCCTGTTCACCTTTGGGGATATGAAAAGATAACCGCCCATCTTGAAATAAAGGTCAAACTTCAGGTATGACCCCCCGCCCTCGCCGAGCGAGATCCCCTCTTCCACAGCCTCTGGCTCCTGATAGCTTTCTAGCAGAAGGTCCCTGAAGGACCCGTATGGCTTCACCTCCTCGAGTATGGACCTCTTGAGTGCGAACCTCAGGATGAGGGTGTCGTAATCGATCTGATAGGCCTTCTGCAAGTAGGCCCCCTGAACAGCCTTCGCTTCCAGAACGAACCTCCGGACGGCCATCGAGGATAGGCTTTTCTTGAGCATCGGGCCTCTATCCACCCGCTATATTAAAAGGCTCCCGATATCCCTGTCAGGCATACCGGCAAAATGAATTGGACAAAACAATAAATAAGTGGATACACGTTCCATCGCTACCATTTCGTCTATGTAAATTACAAGGGGAAAAAGGAGGGTCCGGTATGGAAGAAGAGACCATTGTGGATGTGGAAAGAAAGCTTGTGGGTAGATCGCCCTTCAGATACCACCTCGACAAGAGCATGCACACGCTTCCGGCGGATTCCGGGTTCGGTGCCGTGGGAGCGAAGATGGACCCAAAGACGGGAGCCCTGATGTATGATAAGTACGAGGACTGGATAACAAAGGAGAAGAGGTTCCAAGAAGAGATAAAACAGACCAATATTCGTTTTTCCGATGATTCCGGGGCCATAGTGACCTTCAGGGAGAAGGAGGTCGTCAATCTGTCACTCGACGGAGAGGTCATCGAACATATTGCAAGAGGCAGGGTGTCCGTCGAGAACAGGGCCGAAAAGGACAGGATATGGGATGTCAACGTTGGGATCCATCAGGAGACGGGGATCGCCGTACTCGATTTCGGCGCGTTGACCTCACAGGAGATAGAACCCCAGAACAAGACCGGAAGGGAATACGCCATAAACCTGCCGGAGCCCTCGATCGTCCTGGAAGAGGTCATATCAACACATCCCGACCTGCCCGAATCCAGGGTCATCCTCCGGGGGAACGAGACCCACACGAGCCTTCAGATCGGCATAAAGAACCTTTCCTTTATCCCTTACAAGGACATCATCGTCAAGAAGGCCGTTCCCAGGGAGCTAAAGAACATCATGTTCCCCGGGGACACCATAGAGGACGTTGCCATCGAGGGGGGTGCGCTCGTCTGGCGGATCCCCGAGCTCGAATCTGGCGAGATGAGGGTGCTTAGATACGAGGGTGACATCGACCCCAACGTTGCGAACAGGATACCAACGGGGGATGTTACGCTCAATGCCAAGGGCGAGGACATTATCACCAACATAGTCGTGGATTCCTTCGAAGCGATGTGCAGGAACATGTACTTCATCGAGGCAGACGAGACCGACGAGCCCGGGGAATGGATATGCAGGTTCGTCGTCGAGAACACGTCCATGTTCGAGGTCGAGGTCCTGAGGGTCGAGGTCCAGGACCCGAGGACGGGCCGGATATACGTCAATCTTGACCAGCCAGGGGTCTTCGTACCCCCCAGGGAAAGATGGGAGACCGATTCATGGTTGATCTCCCAGGAGGAAAAACCCTCTTTCATCAAGAACCTCGTCCTGAACATCGTTCCCGGGCTTTCCAAGAAGGCGGCATTCGAACTCACGAAGGAGGGCGGGAACTTCTATCCTGCCTCCATTTCATTCAAGAAGGTGTTCGACAGGAAGAAGGTCGAGGCCAAGAGAACGACGGATGTCGTGGCCACCCTCACCATCGAGAACACCGGTTATGCCGATATCGAGCAGGTCTTCATCAGGGATACCCTTCCCAGGTATTTCCTGCCACCGAGCGTGAACACCATCATGGTCGAGAAGGCGGGGACCCCGCTCTCGGACAATGTTGGCATCCACGTTGAGCCGGACCAGGCATCACCCGCAGCGGAGCAGATGTTCTTCATCCGGATCGATGACCTTTCGAGGTTCGGAGGACCGCTGAAGAGCGGTGAGAGGATACTCGTGAAGTACACAACGACCGTCCACAGACCCGAACCCGACGAGAGGATCGAGGCCCCCGCCGAGGTGGACGCCCGAACCTATCTTCCTGGGCCGGTGGTCCCCGGAGAGGATATTGCGGGCATCCCTGTGATCGATACATTGCAGGTTCTCCGGAAGTTCTCCGTTGGAAAATCCATCGAACAGGGCTCGGGTCCGGGAGAGTATCACATCGAACTCCTATACCGCAACAGAGGTGCTAACCCGATCACCGACCTCAGGTTGAAGGATATCATACCCGAGAACTTCAAAGGGGGCGGCTTCACGATCCAGCCCACCCAGGACAGGACAGCCGAGGGTATCACCGTCCTTGAATGGAACATAATGAGGATAGATCCCGGTCAGAGCGTGGTCATATCCTACTCCATCAAGGGCGAGGGAGAATACCACCCCTCGGATGCTCAGATCTTCTACAATTCAGGGGATTGAACCGGCATCCTTCCCGGAGCTCAGGAGCAGAAGTAGTAGAATTGTTCGGCCTATTTCATGGGAGGATTCCTGGGGCCAGGGGCCATATTCATACCCTTACCAGGCGGAGGGCCTCTTCTGGCCTTCCCCTTCTCGGCGAGGTCGACGTAATCCCTCTTCCGCCGGAACGTCCCTTCTCCGCCTCCCTTGCCTTCCTTCGAAGGCTCGGGCTCCTCCTTCTCATCATCCTTCTTTATATTCCTGGCTATCAGGTGAATGAGGAAGTCGATCACGAAGGGTGAGGCGACTATCACGATCAGGGCGATCCACAGGTTCCTCTCCGAGTTGGAATGTATGCTGTTGTCGCCGTTCCCCTCGAGCTTCAATTTGATGATCCCGAACCAGGGAAGCTCGCCCACGGACTTTCCGATTATCCATTCCTTCTTGACCGGCTGTATCCAGGCCGGTTCGGACCCTCCGAACGACGAGGTCTGGTCTATGTCGTCGTTGTCATCACCCTTCGTGAGAAAGCCGCTGTGAGGTTCAAGACCGTTCACCCTGAACTTGTAAAGGATGGTGGCAACGTTCACCTCTTTGTCCCCCCCTCCAGGCCTCCTGGGCCATTCGTAGTTCTCGATCGTGAACTTCCCCATCACGTTCCGCAGGCCCAGGGAAGGCACGTCGTAGCCCCCTCCCAGTCCTGTCTCGTTGTTGTACGAACTGGAGTTGAACTGGATCCAGATCACGGCACGGTGTATTATGGCGGTCCTCGTGTCGTTGCCGTTGGGTCGGAAGATTATAACGTCCCCGTAGGAATTGTAGGAGCGGTATCCGGATTCAACACCCTGGACGTAGGTTACGGGGAGTTCGTCCTCCCCCAGCTTCTTCACGAAAACGAGGTCGCCCGTGTCGATGACCCCGAGGGAAGAGGTCTCGTCCGAATGCTGCATCGATCCTGACTGAACGACCACCAGAGGGGGCCAGTTCCCGGTGTAGGTATACAGAGCCCCGATGATGATCAGAAGAACTATGAGCGCTCCGATGAAATCGAAGATGAAGGATCTGGATTCCTTCCAGACCCTAATGCGCAGGGGTTCCTTTTCTTCCCCTATTACCTCAAGCTCCCTGCCCCTGGGTCCCCTGGAGGTCCTCTCCGGACCCCTTTCAGGACCACCGCTCCTGAACCTGGGCCCAGGGCCTCTGTCATCTCGGGTGCTGGCCATTTTCTGCACCGGTCTCGGAGAGGTGTAAGGCCACCGCTATAATAAGTTTTATGCGTGGTAGAAAGCACAGGTGAAGCGCGGCTGGATATGTTTTTATTCCTCCCGCCCCCTATACCGTCCATGGATGCCCTCCTGGTCTGCGGGAACCTGAACATGGACACCATTCTTTCGGTCGATTATCTTCCAGAGGAAGGCCAGTCGACCCCGGCAAGGTCCATGAGGAAGGAGTACGGGGGATGCGGGGGCAATATATCCACAGCTGCCGCCAAACTCGGGGTTCCCGTGATACTTTCCTCGGTCGTCGGAAGTGACTTCGATCCGGGATACAGAAAGGTCCTGGAAGAACTTGACATAGACCTCGACCACCTGGTTGTGGACCCGGAACTGCCATCCCCTTTCTGCATTGTACTTTCCGCTCCCGACGGGAAACAGGCCTACGCCTTCATGGAAGGTGCGATGGCGGTCCAGAAGGACCTTGCTCCGCCCCTTCCCGTTAAAGACCCGCTCGGATATTGCCATATCGCCACATCCCACCCGGATTTCTCCATACGAACCGCCCTTGAAATGAAGGAGAACGGGGTTCCCGTAACGTTCGATCCGGGGCAGGAGATATATTTCCGGTGGAAGGGATCCGAGGTGAAGGAGGTTCTGCTGAACTGCGACCGGTTCATGGGTAACCTCGGGGAGTGGGAGTATCTGCTTGACATCCTCGAGATCCCCTGGGAGGAGAGAAGTATCGAGGACATTGTCTATCCCTGGTCCGAAAGGATCTTCGATCTGATCGATGAAGCGGTGGTGACGGCGGGCCCCAAGGGATCGATCCTGATCAGGGAGGGTAATGTCGCATACAGACCGACGGTCGATATTCCGGAACTTGTGGATGCTACCGGAGCCGGAGACGCTTTCAGGGGCGGCTTCTATGCGGCACTTTTAAGAGGGGTCGCCCCCGAGGAAGCGCTCATTTACGGTAATGCCATGGGGGCTCTTTCCGTAACGAGCAAGGGGCCGCAGGGGTACAAGGCCAGCTGGGAGAAGCTTCTGGATATGCTGAAAAAGTGACCTTCTCTCACAGTTTATAAATACGACCTTTCTCAATGGTTTACGCGGGAGAGAATGGGTATCCAACTGACAGATCGGTCATTTTCGATCTTGATCGTAATGCTGCTGTTTGCCCCGGTCTTGCTGACACACATGGATAGCGGCACCGCTTTTACAAGGAACGATCCTCCTTCCGCGACAGGGGAGAACCTTACCGGTCTATGGGTGTACGAGGGAGTATCCAAGATGATCGCGGACCTGGACGATCATGAGCTGTTCACGGACCCGGAGAATGATACCCTTTCCTATCTGGCCATTGTGGACCTCTCATCGACGACCTTCAAGGACAGGTCGGAGTTCCTTGTCGTCTGGAGTCGATCGACCAATCAACTGTCAGTGATCCAAGACCAGACCACGAACGGAACGGGGAATGTTTCTGTCAGGCTCTACTGCACCGACAGGAGCGAGTTCAACTTGATGACGGACCCCTACGTAGACTTCATCATAGAGGTCCGAAATGTCAACGATCTGCCTGCATGGACCGGATCAATGCCACCGGACCTTTTCGTGATGGAAGGCTCCAACACAACATTGCTGGACCCGAAGATCGATCAACTCTTCATAGACGATGAAGGGGACAGTTTAAGGTACATGGCGGTTGCCGATCTCTCATCACCGGAGTACAACGACAGCGCCGGTTTCAGGATCAATTGGCTCCAGGCCATTCAGATGTTGGAGGTTGGATTGAACGAGAGCTCGGACTGGTTCGGGAAGGTGCCCGTAAGGATATTCTGCACCGACCAGATGGAGTTCGTTTTCGATCGGGATGCCTTCGTCGACATCGAGATCGAGGTCCGAAATGTGAACGATCCTCCGAGATGGACGGGTTATTACCCATGGTATAAGTGTGCCGAGGAGGGTCAACCGATATCCATGATAGATCCGGAGGTGGACAAACTGTTCTACGATCCGGATGGGGACACTCTTGATTACCTTCCCGTGGCTGATCTCTCATTCCCCGAGTATAACGAGAGTGCCGAGTTCAGGGTCAGGTGGGACAGACCCTCCCGATCCATCGAGGTGAAGCTGAACGAGAGTTCGGACTGGTTCGGAGCGGTCCCGGTCAGGTTGTATTGCACCGATCAAGGGGGTTTCAATTTCAACAGGGACCCCTTCGTAGACCTCCATATTACTGTTGCCAATGTAAACGATCCACCCGTCTGGAAGGATATCCCGACATTAAGGGTAATTGAGGATACCGAAATGGAGAACATACTCGACCTTTCCAAGTATGTTACCGATATTGATAACGATCTTGACGATCTTGATTTCATGATCGAGCGGAACAACAGTCAGCGGAACTTCAGCCTTTGGATCATTCGGGGTGATAATGACCAAAATTTGCTATCATTCCGCCCCCTGACGGAAAATTGGTACGGTTCTGCGACCATTAATATCACGGTTGATGATGGCAGGATCACCGTTCCTACCAGCTTTCAACTTGTCGTCGAACCTGTCAACGACCTTCCTTCGATCAGGATCACATCACCAAAGGAAGGGGAAGTGTTAGACGAAGATGTATTCAGCGTGATCGGCGAAGCTTTCGATAATGAAGGGATCGATCATGTGGAGGTCCTTTTTCAGGGTGAATGGGTCACGGCTGCTGGAAAGGAAAAATGGGGAGTTACGTTTTGGGCACCGATGATCACGGAAGTAATGAAAGATGTGCTTATAATCGCAAGGGTGTGGGATACGGGAGGCAGATTGGAATATGCTTACGTGAACGTCACCTTGAAACCATACGTCCCTCCCCCTGTGGATACCGATGGTGACGGAGTTCCCGATGATGAGGATGATCTTCCGGATGATCCTGCAGCCTCCGTCGATACCGATGGCGACGGGTATCCGGACAGATGGAATTCTGGCATGGGACCTGATAATTCCACGACAGGGCTCGTGCTGGACAAGTTTCCCAATGATCCGTTCGAGTGGATTGATACTGATGGGGACGGCTTTGGGGACAACGGAGATGCTTTTCCACAAGATGCTTTGGAATGGTCGGATACGGATGTTGACGGAGTAGGGGACAACAGTGATGTTTTCCCGAAGGATCCAGGTGAATCATCCGACACAGACGGTGACGGATTCGGGGACAACGAGGACGCCTTCCCGGACGATCCCGCTGCAAGCGTGGATAAGGACGGTGACGGTTATCCGGACAGATGGAATACTGGAATGTCCGAAAAGGACTCGACCACCGGTCTGAAACTGGACCATCATCCGGATGATCCAATGAAGTGGAAGAAGGAGGATATCATAGAAAGAACTTCGACCCCCGTCCTTATCATGTTCATACTTGGACCTCCGATCCTCTTCGTATTGGTCGTGGCAGTACTTCTCTATCTACTGAGGAGTTCAAAGGGAGACGAGATCGTTCCGATCCCCGGGAACGAGGGAGAGCTTACAGGACCTGAGGAATAAAAAGAAAGTCCCGCTCAGCTCGCCCATCATTCATCATGGTTCAGCCATGTCTCTTGCATCACTGCGGGGTCGCAGTATCCGCATGTTTCTATTTAATGCCTCCATAAACAGAGAACACCGCCTCGCAACTTATCGCTATGTAGATTATGTATCGAAAAGTATTATATCCGAACAACTTTTAGGCCGGAACGTGAACCGGGTACTGGATCATATTCGAGATCGTCTGGAGGACGGCCCCCTCCATGTTACTTTGATAGACCCGGATAAACAGGAACCCGAAAAAGCGTCGGAGATGGTCCGGGAGGCCGGGTCCGGAGGCACTCACATCATACTCGTAGGGGGGACGATGGGGGTCGACCATCCAAAGCTCGAGGGAACCCTGGCGGCGGTCACGAAGGTCACGGACCTGCCGGTCGTGTTGTTCCCCGCTTCCGCCGATGTCATATCCGGGAACGCGGATGCCATTCTTTTCATGTCATTGATGAACTCCCGGAACGTTAATTACGTGATCAGGGAGGCTGCCAGGGCTTCCTCGAAGATCTCCGAGATGGGATTGGAGACCCTTTCCGTCGGATATATCGTGGTCTCCCCGGGCGCCCTAGTCGGAGAGGTCGGTGATGTGGACCTGATCTCCAGGGACGACACATCAGCGGCAGTCAGCTATGCCATGGCCGCTCAGATGTTCGGTATGGATTTCGTCTATCTCGAGGGCGGCTCCGGAGTGGAGGAACCCATTCCAGACAGGATCATAGAGAGCGTTCGCTCCGCGGTGGACATACCTGTTATCGTTGGCGGGGGCATCAGGACTCCCGAAACGGCGCGGAAGGTCATTCTCTCGGGGGCGGACATCATCGTTACCGGAACGCTCATAGAGAGCGAAGAGGACACCACTTCTTCACTCAAGAAGATGATCTCTTCCATGGAGGAAGGGTGGAGGGAGAGGAAGTGGGGATAACCTCCTCTTATATCATCAAGACCCCGCTCGGTCTTCTGAGAGCAGTATTTTCGGAAAAAGGTCTCAAATCGCTTTCCCTTGTCCCGCAAGAGCAGGGTTCTGATTTCTCCGGTCTCTACGATAACGAGGGAGGCGAGCGGCTTGCCGCTCTCAAGACATACATCAACGATCACTTCTACGGAAGGGACCCCGGAAGGAGAGATATTGAACTCGATATGGAGGGTGTTTCCCCCTTCAGAGAACGTGTTTACAAAGCACTGATGGAGGTCCCGTTCGGGGAAGTCGTAACATACGGCGAGCTTGCGGATAGAGCGGGGTGCCCCGGGGGGGCGAGGGCTGTGGGAAACGCTATGAACTCGAACCCGTACCTTCTGATAGTCCCCTGCCATAGAGTGGTGGCTTCGGGTTCCGGTAGGGGTAAATCAGGTCTCGGAGGTTTCGGAGCCGGCCTGGACGCAAAACGTTTCCTCCTCCGGCTCGAAGGTCATCAGGATGACATTAATGGCCTCTAAATGCAAATGAGGACCATATGTTTTTATATACACTAACAATTTTAGGGTTGCCGAAAGAAATCAATTAACCCTAACGGTGTAGCCATGAACCCGATATATCTTCCCAAGACCAGACGCCCCCTCTCCCATGCGAAGGAGGGAGAGAAGGTTACCGTGAGGGAGGTCAACGGAGGCAGGGGGGTCAACAAGAGGCTTTCCGAGCTCGGCATCGGTGTTGGCTCCACCATGACCGTCGTCCAGAACGGCGGCGGTCCGGTGATAGTTTGCTACGGGGACTGCAGGATGGCCCTCGGCCACGGAGTTTCCATGAAGATACTGGTTGAGTGACGACGGATTTTAATAATGTCACCTTTCTCAGATATTTGTTAATAATAACCAGCCCTTTCTAGTTAGAGGAGCGGAGAGATTTGAGAGAGGAAATCGTACCCTTTCTCTGTTTAATACTGACATTATATGGGGCTATCGCCGGATGCATCGAAACCCCCGATAAAGTCGATGATACGGATATTCAGAGGACATTCGACCTGAGGAACCACACGATCCATGATGTGACAGAGGGCATAATCGTTCCTATTTCAGATGAGAACCTTCAGCTATTAAAGGTCGACTTGGAGATCCGGCCTTCTTTTTGGACATGCATGGTCTTCAATTACGATTTTCACATAAATTCAAGTTATTTCATTTATAATCCCTCATCCAAAAATGCGAGATCGAGATTGGGATTTCCATGCACATCCCATGTTCTATCGGGCGATCACTACGAGGAAGAGGACATCCAGGTGACCATCGATGGAAGCGGGATCGATCACTCATGGGCCTATAACGATGATATCTACTACCATCCCTCTTTATTGAAAGATAAGAATTCCTCAGAAGAGGTCCGCGGAAGGAACGAACTCATGGGATTCGATGAGAGGATCTCCGAATTCATTCCGATTTTCGACATATCCCCGGTCCTCCATAATGAAGGCGTGGAATTTCTGGCCTATTTCAATATTGAGGTCGAGGGAAAGTCGACGGTCCGTATCGACATCGATCTTACACATTTCAGCGGTTTCGCCTGCACTGGCGATTGTGACCATTCAAATGGACATCTGAAGTTGGATTTGGACCACTCGGGTCACTGGGATGCACCCCCGATGTTCGATATAACGATAATGAACAATTCTCAACCGAAGATCACGACTTCGTTGAACGTCACATATGATAGCTCTGTCTATCGTCTCCATGGAAATGATACCTCCCTTCCGTTGGATATTCGGATCAGTCCAAGGATCCAAACAGCTGAAGGCTATGTATTTGACGAGTGGGGAGCCCCCCTTCCGGGAGTTGATATCATAAGTGATGAGACCGGATCGAGGACAATATCCAATGTGACCGGGTACTTCCGTATCGAGCTCGGGTATTTCTCATCGGAACGAATAACATTTTCCAAAGTAGGATACGAAGCAATTACACTTAGCTTCATCGATTTCGAGGGAGAGGTCTTCCTAAAGAAAAAATAGCGGGGGGACGCCGCGCAGGACCTCCCCCCTAGGCAGGTGATGTTGATCGGATTTCCCTACCTCATTCATACCTCAGGGCCTCGGCAGGGGTGACGCTCGCCGCCCTCAGACTGGGGAGGATGGTGAAGAGTACTGTCGCGCCGAAGGCGACCAGCGCCACGAAACCTACCCTTGCCCAGGGTATCATGAAATCGTATTCCAGCGGTTTGAAGGCATCGTACCAGAGGGTGAAACCGATGCCAATCCCGAGGGCGGTTCCCAGCAATATTCCCACGAAGGAGATGAAACCCGCTTCGGTCAGGAACGAGGAGGTGACCCCCCTCTTGATGAAGCCTATCGCCCTCATCATGCCGATCTCCTGCCTCCTCTCGTGCACCGCTCTCAGAGTGATGATGCCCAGACCGGCGATACCGACGATCAGGCCCAGTCCCATGAACGCCATGAAAAGGTCGAAGAACTGGTTCATGGACCTCGTGAAGCCCTCGATCTCGGTCTTGAGGACTATCATGTTGATCCCCAGCTCCTTCTCCATGACCTTTGCCAGCCCGTCGGCGTCCTGCCCGTCCCCGAGAACGAACAGGAACGAGGTCGCATTCTCGATCCCGAGCTCATCTCTGGTGAACTCGCTGCTGATGAAGATCCCCGGCATGATGAACTCGTCAAGTATGCCGGCAACCGTCTTGTTCACAACCCTCCCGTCCGCCAGTCTCAGTTCGATCTGCCCCCCTACCTTGATATCGGAACCCATGAAGGGCGTCGGAGGGCCCATGTTCTGCACGCCGCTGAAGGAATTATCGAGAACGACAAGGTCGCTGTCCTCGGTCACTGCCTTCCAGACCTCTTCCCCGCTCCCGTACCCCTCCATGTATTCCGTGAACGTCCAACCGCAGCTGTGGAAATTATCCTCCACACCAATGACGAACCATGGGATGAACAGATCGTCCCCCTCGGTATAACTCGACCTCACGGTCGTGTTCACCTCGGCATATCCGAGGCTCAAGGAGTAGATGTCCTCGAACGGTTCCGTCCCGATGGTCGAGTTGTTCTCGAGCTCCAGGTAGATATCCTCGATGGGATTGTTCGGGTTCGATTCGCCGATAAGATCTATGTTGCCAACCTGCTCGGAGGTCATCTGTTCGATGTTGTGGGAGATAACTCCCACGATCATGGACATGACCGTTATGGTGAAAATCACCAGGGCGAACATGTAGATCGTCATGCCGGTCCTGAACCTGTTCTTCATGGGGTACGAGGAAGCTGTCTTCAAGGAAGCTGTGGGCCTTCCCGTCAGGCTCCAGGCCTTCGTGATCAGACCCAGTATATCATTGGAATTATAGAGGAAAAGGATGACCGCGCCCGACACCGTGAAGACACCGGAGAGGAAGAAAACCTCCATGTCGCCTTCATGAAGTCCCGGGAGTATCATGTCGTTGGGAACTATCCAGTAGACAACAAGCAGAGCTGTTGCCACCGACATGGCGATCCTCTCGCCTATGAACCTTCTCAATACAAGTCCCGATCCGAGTATCGCTATGGAGATCCCCAGATGGACGGAAGCTTCCTGGATCCTTTCAAGCCCCAATTCCGGGAATGAAGTGTAGGCCGTAATAAAAAGGACTACACCTGCTATCGTTGAAACGATCCCCATCACCAGCACTCTCAAGCTCTTGTTGTGCGTCCTGGGCTCAGGAATGTTCCTTATGGCCCTGATGATGTTGAGCTTTGAGATCCTTTTGGCCGATAAAGAGACCGTGAGGATCGTTATGAGCATGCCGAAGGTGAAGGCGGTCACGACGCTCTGCATGCTGAAGGTGAAGCTGTCAATGATCCCGGTCGTACCGAAACCATTCTGGAATATCATGTCCAGGAAGACAAGCACCAGATAAGCGACGCCGACCCCCAGGGCTGCTCCCAGTGCAGAGGATATCACCGCATAGATCGAGCCCTCGTAGACAAATCCCTCCCTGAGATGCTTCCTCCTCATACCGACTGCCCTGGAGATGCCCATCTCGCTTTTCCTCTCCTCACCGAGCATGACGAAGATGTTTATTATGAGGATGATCCCGGCCAGGATCGAGAAGGAACCGAAGATCAAAAACATCTGGCTGAACTCCGAGATCTCCTCCTTGCCCTGCTCGACATCCCCGTGTTTCGTTCTCTGAAGTTCGAGGTCGCCGAAAACCACCTCTGAAAGGATGACCTCTATATCCGCCCCGACCTGGTCGCAGTATCTCTCACCGCTCCTTACCCCTCCATCATTGGTCACCTTGACGATATTGACGGAGTCCCCGGCTCCTAGGACCTCCTGGGCCCTATGAAGCGGTATGAACACGGCCCTTTCCATTCCCCAACCTGCCCTTGCATCACCATCGATGATCGTGCTGATCCTGAAGACCACCGGTCCGTTCCTGGTCTGAATGCTGACCATGTCTCCCTTGTGTGCATCAAGGACCTTTGCCGATCCCTTGTCGATGTAGAGCTCGTTATCCGGTAACTCGAGGGGGACCCTGAGGCCGTTCCTCTCGAAGCTGCCGAACTCCTTTGATCCCGCATCATACCCAATAAGAGTGAAATCCGCTTCGGCCTGGCCGGAGTTCAGGTCGATGATGCTCACCTTTTCCTGGATCTCTCCGGTCACAGCCTCCACATTATCGATCGACAGCAGCCTCTCCTGAAGGAGAAGCAGGTCGGTGGAGTTGACATAGGTGAAGGAGCCGTCAGGTTCGGTCCCGTAGATCACCTCGTCGACCTCTCCGTATATGTCATAGTGATAGCCGACTATCATCTCATCCATGGTGTCGCCGACGACCAGGGAGCTCGAGATTATCACGGTCCCAACCATCAGGCCGCCGATAACGATGGCGGACAGCCCCTTCCTACGAACGATGTTCCTTGCGCTGATCTTGAAAAGGACAAGGTTCCTGGCGGCGAAGAGCGAAATGGTAAGGAGTGCGATCCCGACGATCCCGAGGTAGAACCAGACCGGCGGTGAGAAGGCCACCGCTCCGATGAAAGCGACCACCAGGAGGACCATCAGTACGGGTGTTATCATTTCCGGCTCCCTGAATTTCATTTTCGGCCCCCCTTCATGCAGCAGCGAGTTCACGCCCGGGAGCGGATGCAGAATGGCCGTTGTCCTTGACGATCCTGCCGTCGACCATTCTGATCTGCCTCGAGGCTACTGCTCCTACCTTCTGGTCATGCGTGACGATGACGAAGGTCTGACCGTTCTCCCGGTTCAACCTGAGGAGAAGGTCCATTATGTCCTCTGTCGTCTTCCTGTCAAGGTCTCCCGTGGGTTCGTCCGCGAAGACGATAGCAGGGTCGTTAACAAGGGCCCTTGCGATGGTCACCCTCTGCCTCTGGCCGCCTGATAGCTGAGCCGGCATGTGACCCTCCCAGGCCCCCAATCCGACCTGTTCCAGGACCTTTCTCGCTTTCTTCCGGGCCTCTCTGGGCCTTACACCTGAGAGGAGAAGGGGAAGCTCCACGTTCTCCACCGCCGTCAATACCGGCAGCAGGTTGTAGAACTGGAACACGAATCCCATTCTCCTTGCCCGGTGCTTGGTCTTCCGATCATCGCTGAGCCTGGCGATGTCCATGCCCTCGATGAGAACCTCTCCGCCTGTTATGCTGTCAAGCCCGGAGAGGCAGTTGAGAAGGGTGGTCTTCCCGCAGCCCGAAGGCCCCATGATGGAGACCATCTCTCCCTTCTTGATCACAAGGTCGACGCCCCGCAGGGCTTCGACCTTCACCGTTCCCGTTTCGTACGTCTTTGCGACGTTCCTTGCAACTATCATCTCATTTCCGTTCAAATTCGTCTTCATCCATCCTCCCTCCTCAACAGTTATCTTTACTGGTACCTCAGAGCGTCCCCCGGCCTGAACCTCGCCGCCCTGTGCAGCGGGAACTGAATTATCAGCAGAGTCAGGACCACTGTCACTCCCAGCGCGACCATCACGAAGGTCACCGGGAAGAGAACGTCCATCTCGAGGTTCAGGATGTTGAACATGATCCAGTTCAGGAACTGGGTCACACCGTAACCGAGCGGTATTCCGATCAATCCGCCCATCAGTGCAAGGGTGACACCTTCGGTCCCGAACATCCTGCGAATATGCGAGGACCTGGAGCCCAGGCACCTCATCATTCCTATCTCCCTCGTTCTCTCCAGTATATTCATTGTAAGCGTGGACATCAGGCCGATCATGGTGATCAGGACGATGATGGTCCCTACCGCGATCATGAGGTTCACGACCTGGTTGTTGGCCCTGATGTTGTTCTCCTTCATCACGTAGAGGATGTTGATGGCGACAACATATCCTCTGGCCATGAGGTCGTCCTCGATCTCGTTGGCAGCCTTGTCGATCAGGTCATGGTCCTTGCTCTCCATGACGATGGAGAAACCCGATACTATATCGTCGATCTTCAGGATGTCCTGGACAGTATCTATCGGCAGATACCCGACCATACCGTTCATCATCTGGCCCGAGTTGATCCCTACCACCTTGAAGTCCATGCTTCCGGCGGCAGTATCTATGTATACAACGTCTCCCAGAGAGATGCTCTCGGCCCTGGAGATGGCTTTCCCTACAACGATCACCCGTTCTCTAGATGCCTGCTCCTCCTCCGTGAACCAGCGCCCTTTCCACATCGTTCCTTCAACATTGAAAGTGGGGATGTCGTGCTCGTATCCGAACATATAGATCTCACTCTCTCCAAGGTTTCCGACGCTAATGACGAACGGATCCGCCTTTTCAACTCCGTCGATGCTCTCGATATTGTAGGCGACCCCTTCAGTGAGAGGCTTGGCTCCTTCCATCTGGCCCTCGGCCAGGATATCGTATGTGAAATAGTCATACTCCCGTTCGACAGCGACCGCAAGGGAATGCCCCGTTGCAACTATTCCGAGGAACATGGAAACGGCCAGTGCCACCTGGAGCATCGTCGATATTGACCTGCCCTTCTTTCTGGCACCGTTGCGGAGCCCCATCTGGGCGGTCCTTGGAAGCCATTTCGACCTCAGGAGAACCTTGTCGATGAGGGAGCCGCCGTAGTTCGCACTTATCCCCGCATCCTGGAGCCCCTCCCTGGTATTCATCTTGAGGGCGCCCCACAACGAAGGAACCGTGGCGATGAGAGTTATTCCGATACCTACGACCACGGACATCACGATGGTGGGTAAGTAGACCGAGAACCCTGGCACGAGTCCGTAGAAGCTCGTTCCAAGGAACCAGACCATGCCGTATGCGACCCAGATGCCAAGGAAGGCTCCGATCGTCGAACCGATCGTTCCCATGATGAAGGATGTCGTAAGGTAGGATCTCGCAACCTGCTGTCTGGTCGCACCCACCGCCTTCATCTGGGCGATCTCCTTCTTCTGCTCGCTTATTATGGTGTGCATGGTGTTGGATATGAGGAAGATAGAGCAGAACAGGGTCATGAAGGTCAGGACATAGAAGAAGGAGCCCATGTTAGCAAAATGCTCCTGACCGGGCCAGTTCCCGTCCGTCCTCGTCTCGGGCATGTCGGTGAAGGCCACGAAGCCAGTGTTCTCCTCCAGATATGTCTTGATATCCTGGACAGCTTGGTCCACTTTTCCCGATGAAGCATCGACCAGGTCCACCGATAGCGAGTTGTATCCAGTCGTGTTGGACAATGTTCTGACCGTTCCGATATCCGCGAAGAACACCGCGATCCCGTAGGTCGAGTGATCATAGGTCAGTGTGCGGCCCTTTCCGGAGATGTAGAGATCGACCACGGATCCATCCACATCGATGACCCTTAGTTCATCTCCCGTACCTGCCTTGAGAAGGTCGTTCCGGGAGTTCCCGGAATCTGTGAGGACCTCCATGTGATCAGGATACGAGCCGGTTTCGAGGGAGACCTTATCGACCTTCATGTTGTTGAAATCCGTCATCCCGATGAACAGAGCGTCGTTTCTCCGCTCGCCTATGTATATCCTTGTGAAGAATATGAGCTTGGGCTCGACGCTCTCCACGTTGTCCAATGACTCGAGGCCCTGTATGTCCTCTTCATCGAGATCGACGTTCTGCATGCCTGCCCTTACGTTCCACATATTCGTCTCGTCGATATCATGGAACATCGCATCGTCGAACAGGGGGACCACCGCGAACATGCCGAGGGCGGCTACCCCGAGTGCTATGGTAAGGATGGTGAATATCGTTCTCGATTTCCTCTTCTTGAGGTCTCCAAAGGATTTCTTGAGAAGCGTTGGTTTCATTCGCATCACTCCGTCAGGAGGAGCTGGCCGGTCCAGCTCCCGTTCAGAAGCTCCTGAACGAAGAAGGTGGTCGAGAAAACTGCCAGGAAAGAGAGATATGCAAGCAGCATACCGATGGAATACGCCCTTCTCCCGGTCATCCCGAACACCCCTTCAGGCAGCTGCGGCTACCCTCCCGTCGAGGATGGTGATCTTTCTCAGCGCTCTCTGGGCAAGCTCCTTGGAGTGTGTCACGAAGATGATGGTCTTCCCTTCCCGGTTCAACCTCCGCAGGAGCTCGAACATCCTGTCGGCGGTCTTCGAGTCGAGGTTGCCCGTGGGTTCGTCCCCGATTATTATCTCCGGATCATTGGCAAGAGCCCTTGCGATGGCGACCCTCTGCTGCTCTCCTCCGGAAAGTTCCGATGGAAGATGATGGAGCTTGTCACCGAGCCCGACCAGTTCTAGGTTCTTCCTGGCGATCCTCTCCCGCTCCCTGATCGATCTTCCGTTGGAGAAATCCATCGGAAGCATCGCGTTTTCGAGGGCAGTGAGGGTGGGGAAGAGCTGGAAGAACTGGAAGATGATGCCGATGTTCTTGCCTCTCCATCTTGCTAGCTTGTCCTCGGACATGGTGTCGATCCTGACACCATTGATCACGACCGAGCCCTTGGTGGGGCGGTCAATGCCCGTGATCATGTTCAGTATCGTCGACTTTCCGGACCCGGACGGGCCGACGATCGCAGTCAACTCTCCCTTCTCGATCATGAGGTCCACATCCTTCAGGGCCTGGAATTCAAGCTTGCCGGTCTTGTAGACCTTATCAAGGGATTCGATCTCGATCAATGCCATTTCTTATCACCTGCCTTTGATGATGTCCGCGCTATTGTTCGCCCCACAGTATTGTTAGGCGCCCAATATTGTAGACCTTACACTAGTGTGTAGTGCACAATACTATATATATTTTTTTGAAGACCTTTGAAAAAACAATTTTTCACGGCTCCCGGGATATATTCATATGTGTTCTAGAACGAGGATCTCCGTGCCGGGCCCCTCCCGGTCATGGGAAGGATTTAAAGTCATCGAACAGTACTTATCCGCATGGTCAACAGCAACGGGGGCATCCTGTCGGATGATATCGACTACGATGCCGACTACCGCCCCGGGGTTCATGATTTCTATGACCTCATGAAGAGGAGGATATCGAAGATCCTTCTTGTTTCAAGCCTTTATGACGCCTTCACCCTCGAGGAGGACGGACTGATATTCGAACAGATATCCGAGGAGTACAAGGAACTCGCGCTGCCTTTCCCCCCCCAGGTCATAAGGGTGTCCTCAGGTCAGGATGCGCTCGAGGAGCTGAGGAACAACCGCTACGATATGATCATCACCATGGCACGCATCTCCGACATGGACCCCGACGAGTTCGGGAAGAGGGCCAAGGAGATCAGACCAGGCATACCAGTCATTCTCCTGCTGACAGATGCCGGAGACCTTCAATTGTATCGGATCGGAAGGACCCCCGTGGGATATGACTACATATTCTTCTGGGGTGGCGATTCCACCCTGCTGATGGCCATGACCAAGTTCATCGAGGACGCCCAGAACGTGGATTCGGACATCAGAACGGGACGGGTCAGGATAATACTCATTGTCGAGAACAATCCCAGGTTCTATTCCTTCTTCCTCCCTCTTATATACACCGAGATAATGACCCAGACGCTGTCCCTGCTGACCGAAGGGATCAACGAGCACGAGAAGATGCTCAGAAAGAGGGCAAGACCGAAGATACTCCTGGCGAGGAACTACGAGGAGGCCAAGGAGGTTCTCGGAAAGTATTCCAAATACATCCTCGGCGTCATATCGGACATATCCTATCCCATGGGTGGAGAGGAGGAGCAGGAGGCCGGCTTCCAGCTTGCCCACGAGGTCATGGAAGACCTTCCCGTACTGCTCCAGTCAAGCAAACCGGAACACAGGGACAAGGCCCGGATGATGGGCCTGCCTTTTATCGACAAGAACTCGGAGACCATCATCGAGGAGCTTAAGGACTTCTTCAATAACAACATGGGTTTCGGGGCGTTCACCTTCAGAATGCCGGACGGGACGGAGGTCGCGAAGGCATACAACATGAAGGACCTGACAAGACTTCTGAAGGAGGTCCCTGCCGCATCGATCAACCTGGCCGGCAGGGCGAACAAGTTCTCACAGTGGCTGGTGGCAAGGCAGGAGATAGAGCTTGCAAAGAAGCTCAAGCCGAAGAAGGTGTCCGATTTCAGAAGCGATGAGGACATCCGCGACCACCTGCTCAGGGAGATCAAGGAATCCCAGCGGATCAAGCAGCTGGGTATGATAATCGACTTCGACAAGCAGCGCTTCGAGTTCGAGGGGTCTTTCACAAGGCTGGGTACTGGCTCCCTTGGGGGAAAGGGGCGGGGGATCGCTTTCCTGTCCTCCCTGCTCCATCAGAGCGGCATCGGAAAGAAGGTGAAAGGCTGTCCGCTCCTAATTCCGGATACAATGGCGATAGGCACCGATGTCTTCGATCATTTCGTTCACGACAACGAGATCCACGAGAGATTGAAGGAGGACCTGACGGATGACGAGATCAAGGAGATATTTCTCTCCTACGAACTCCCGAGGGATATCGTGGAATCACTGAAGACCTACCTCGACCATATCAAGGTCCCGATCGCTGTGAGATCATCCTCCCTTCTCGAGGATTCCCAGAACCAGCCCTTTGCGGGCATATATTCCACATACATGCTGCCTAACAGCTGCGGAAAGGGGGAAGAAAGACTTAAGCAGCTTTGCCAGGCGATAAAACTCGTGTATGCCTCGACCTTCTTCAGGTCCGCGAGGGCATACATACAGACCACCGTTCACATTCCCGAAGAGGAAAAGATGGCGGTCGTCATTCAGAAACTGGTGGGCAGAAAGCATGGTGATAGGTTCTATCCGGATTTCTCCGGTGTGGCCCAATCGCATAACTTCTATCCAATGGGACCTTTGAAGAGGGACGAAGGTATCGTCAGCATCGCTCTCGGCCTTGGCAGGATAGTCGTCGAGGGCGGTAAGGTCCTCAGTTTCTCTCCGGAGCATCCGAAGGTGGTTCCTGGTTTCTCGTCACCGGCCGAGGTTCTCAATAATTCACAGACCTACTTCTACTCCCTGGACCTTGGTCATGAGGCCTGCTATGACCTGAGGAAGGGGGAGGATGTGACCCTCGTATCCCTTCCGGTGCAGGAAGCCCTGGAGGATGGGACCCTCGACATGATCGCCAGCACCTATGTCGTGAACGATAACCGCCTGAGGGATGGCGTGGGACATCACGGACCCAAGATGATCACGTTCGCCGGAGTTCTGAAATACGAACAACTGCCCCTTGTCGATATCATAAAAACGATACTGGAGATGGGCCAGAAGGGAATGGGACGCCCCGTCGAGGTCGAGTTCGCCGGGACCGTGGATGATAAGGGTATCGCCAGGTTCAACATCGTTCAGATCAGGCCGCTCGTGACGTTGAAGGAACGAAGACAGGTAATGATATCGGACCATGAGAAGGCAAGTGCCGTTATATTTACCGATAAAGCACTGGGGAACGGGATCATCCAGAACATTCATGATATCGTCTACGTCGATCCCGATAGTTTCGATAAGACGATGACCATCGAGATCGCAGAGCTCATAGGTCAGGCCAATTCCATGATGGAGGGGAGGCCGTATATCCTGATCGGACCCGGGAGGTGGGGGACCCAGGACAGGTTCCTGGGAATCCCGGTGACCTGGGAACAGATCTCGGGGGCCAGGGTGATCGTGGAGGCATCCATTCCGGATTTCAACATCGATCCCTCCCATGGGACCCATTTCTTCCACAACATCACATCCCTTGGCCTTCCCTATTTCACGGTATCGCACAGGGATCGCATCAATGTACTGGATTGGGATTGGTTCAGGGCCCAGACATCCGTCGACCTCATGGGATTTGTGAAGGTCCTGAGATCGAAGACTCCCCTGACAGTTAAGGTGGATGGCAGGAAGGGGGTCGGCATCGTTTTCCGGGAAGAGGATCTTTAGGGATATCAGGCAGTGATACGATCGATGATCATCTCGTAGGCCTGGCCAAGGCTTTTTTGCAGCTGGGAATAGTTCTCGTGTGCCCCGGCCCTCTTGAAATGGTCCGTCAGGAAATCCAGCGACTCGAAATTCTCTATGAAAAGCATTCTGGTGACCTTGGTGCACGAAGGATCCGGATTATCCAGACACGGCATTTCCAGATCTGAAAAGAAGGAATCCCTAGGGACCCTCTTTTTATCAATGGACATTTCCTCGATGCTGAACCCAAGTTCGCTGCAATCGGGGCAGGTGAACAGGAGGTTGTCCTTCCAGACCCACGTCTGGTAGGGTTTGCTGCATTTGGGGCAAGATATGTCCGGACATACTATTGCAAGGTCCGTACAACTTCTTCTTGTCATGGGGATCGACCTTTTCGATACCTCATGGAAACTTAAGGGATATGATATCTGTTCCTGAATTGTTAGGCACATTCGCTCCACTCCCCGAAATCCTATTTATATGTCCAAGTCAGGTGAAGGCCCGTGGATCCCGGGTCCCAGGAATACTTCGAGCACCCGCTGGTCCGAAAAGGGACCATATTCAGGAGGGAGTACCAGGTCAAGATAGCAACCCGTGCCCTCGGGCAGCCAACACTTGTGGTTCTGCCAACGGGACTCGGGAAAACGATCGTCGCTCTGATACTCATCGCAGAAAGATTGGCCCGTGAAGGCGGGCCTGTTCTGATGCTGGCTCCCACGAAGCCCCTCGTGGAACAGCACAGGCAGTTCCTCGAGGACCACCTGGAGGGCGTTCCGGTGGCAATGCTGACCGGCGAGGTGCCCCCCTCGAAACGGAAGGAGTCCTACGGCGGCCACCAGGTCATGGTCTCCACGCCACAGGTGATCAAGAACGATATTATATCAGGTGAACTGGACATATCCCTTTACAAGACCCTTGTTTTCGATGAAGCCCACAGGGCTGTTGGAGATTATCCCTATGTTTTCATAGCGGAGATGTTCCTGCAGAAGCATCCTTTGGGCACGAGCATGGGTCTCACCGCATCCCCTGGACATGATGTGTCCAGGATCTACGAGGTCTGCAAGAACCTCGGTATAGAGAACATCGAGGTCAGGGTCGACTCGGATCCCGATGTCAAACCCTATATTCAGGAGATGGAGGTCCAGAGGGTCAAGGTGGAGGTCTCCCAGGGAATGAGGGCCCTCATTTCCATCCTCGACAGGATGTTCATGGACCGTGCCAGCAGACTGCAGAGGATGGGAGTGATGAGAAAGGGAGCGGTCCCTTCGGTCAAGGAGCTCCTTGGAGCGGGAAGCCGGATCAGGGAGAATATCTCAAGAGGTGGGTCCGAAAGCGGTCCACTCTATCAGGCGATGTCCATCCAGGCCCAGGCGATGAAGATCGCCCATGCGCTGGAACTTGCCGAGACCCAGGGAGCAGAAGCGCTGTATCAATATCTCGACCGTCTTTTGAAGGAGACATCGAACGCGAACTGTTCGAAGGCCACAAAGAGCGTGGTTTCCGATGGTCTTTTTAAAGCTGCGCTGAACAAGGCAGCAGCCCTGAGATTGGAAAGTCCACCCAAGGTCGATGCACTGGAGAGGTTCGTGAAGCAGAAGCTGAGGGAGGACCCGGATGCCCGGATAATAGCCTTCACCCATTATCGGGACACGGCATCCCTGGTCCTTGAAAGGCTCGAGCAGTACTCCGGTATCGGCATCAGACCGATAAGGTTCGTGGGACAGGCGAGCCGGGGAGAGGATCAGGGTCTGACGCAGAAGAAGCAGAGGGAGCTCCTTGACGGCTTCAGGAACGGTGACCACAACGTACTTATTGCGACCTCCGTCGCCGAGGAAGGACTCGATATTCCCGGGGCTGACCTGGTGATCTTCTACGAGCCGATACCTTCCGAGATCCGGACCATTCAGAGAAGGGGCAGGACGGGAAGGCATTCCGCCGGGAAGGTGGTGGTCCTCATATCCCGGGAAACGAGGGATGTCGCCTACTCTTTCTCGGCAAGGGACAAGGAGCTCAGGATGGAGCGTCAGCTCCTTTCATTGAGAAGGATGCTGAAGACGAAACCTCTTCAGAGAAAAGGATCGTCCGTTGAAGCACCGACCTCAACGATCCCTGCCTCGACATCCACTTTGGATGCTTTTTCGGACGAGGCGGTGAAGGTTTCCGAGGGAGAAGGCCTGATCATCGAAGCGGATCAGAGGGAAATGCCCTCGTCCGTTGTCGAGGAGCTTATACGGGGAGGATTCAAGGTGAGACCTCTTCCTCTAGGTGAAGGGGACTACAGGGTATCGGACAGGGTTGTTGTGGAGAGGAAGACCGCGCAAGACCTTTCCGACTCGCTTGTTGATGGAAGACTCTTCGAACAGGTGACCCGCCTCAGGGAGAACTTCGACAGACCTCTCATAGTCGTGGAAGGCGACGATCCCTTCAACAGGAGGAACATAAAGAAGAATGCGCTTTACGGAGCCCTTGCATCGATCACTGTCGATTACAATGTACCAGTCATTTTCACCACCGGGCCGGAGCAGACCGCTGAATTTCTCATGGTACTTGCAAGAAGGGAGTCGAAGGAAGGGAAGCGTCCCTCTCCAGCGGCCAGATCCAAGAGAAACGGGACGCAGGATGCACAGGTCCGTGTCCTGTCCGGGATCCCCGGTATCTCCACAATGCTCGCGGGCAGGCTGATATCACATTTCGGGTCCCTCGAGAAGGTGTTCAATGCCGATATGGATGAACTGGTCCAGGTTGAAGGGATTGGAAAAAGAAAAGCGAAGGAGATCCGCTCGCTGCTGTCCCAGGATCGAAGCGACAAATAAGAAATGGCTCAGCCTATTCGATAGCTTGAAAGGTGCCGGTCCTGAGGGTCGGGCAGGGATCATTCTTCTGTTTCTTCGTGCTCGACGACCTCGTAGTCAGGGTTGGTGACATTGAGGTCCTTCCTGTCCCACATCGGTGTACCGGACTTCTCCCAGTGAGGTTTCTGTGTGTTGTCGAAGAGCTTGTCGGGCGTCTTCTCCTTGACCTCCCCCGGTGCTACCATGAAGGATACAACCTCATCGGTCCCGAAGGTCATGTCCCTTTCAGGCTCCTTTTTCACGGGCTTAGGAGCTATCATGAATGGATTTTCGTCTTCTGGCATGCTATTTCCCGTAATGTGAATGGTTTTAATGGATATTTAACTTGCACCTTGATATTTAAAAATGCAATGCCAGCAGAATACATTCTTTAGATATTTTCTCATTAAAGTGACCCTTGAAAGCCATTATTCACAGTTATATTGCCATTTGTCGCTGCTCAATGGGACATGGTCTTGTTGATGGACTGCCCCTGGAGCATATATCGAAAGAAGTCTTGTGTCTATGATTCAGAAGAAAAATCAAGAGATAATGAATTCACGCAGTATCTCAATCCTGTTGGGGGCGGACCGTCATCGAAAACATGTCCGAGGTGACCCCCGCATCTGGCGCACATTATCTCGGTCCTTGCCATTCCAAAGGAGACGTCGGTCTCGGTCTTGATGTTATCATTGTCCACAACATCGGAAAAACTTGGCCAACCGGAACCGGAATTGAACTTGGAATCCGATCTGAACAGTTCGAGTCCGCATCCGGCGCAGTGATAGGTCCCTCTCTCTTTGTTGTGAAGAAGCTCGCCTGTAAATGGTCTTTCAGTACCCTTTTTCCTGAGAACGTTGAACCTGTCCGGGGACAATCTAGCTTTCCATTCCTCCTCTGAAAGCTTCAACTCGGTTCCGGTCATGGAAATTGATAGGGCCATTGTCCAATAAACCTTTACCCTACATGTTGAACTGCTCGCCCTCAGAAGATTATATCCTGTTTGTTATCATTCATGGTGACGGGGAAGTTTGACATGCAGACCGTCTATATTGTGATATTCCTGCTCGTTTTCATAGTCGTCCTGATCTTCCTTAGTGGTTGGTTCTCGGGAACCGAGACGGCCCTCACAAATATCGGACCTTCCACCGTGGCATCGATGAAGCGCGAGGGTGACAGGAATGTGAAATATGTCATCAAGTTGAAAAGAAGAATGGACAGAACCCTCATTACGATCCTGATCGGCAACAATATCGTCAATATCGTTCTATCCTCGGTGGCGGCCCTAGTCGCAAATGAACTCTTCGCCGAGATAGGTGTCACCATCATGGTCGGTGTCATTACATTCCTCGTCATACTCTTTGGAGAGATAACGCCGAAGAACAACGCCATCTTCAATTCCCGCAAGAAAGCCAGGCGAAGTTCAAGGGCGATCTACTACCTGTCGGTCATCTTGACCCCGGTGATCCAGGTTTTCATATTCCTTTCAAGCGCATTGATCAGGCTCATGGGCGGTTCGACGGAAGAAGCAAGGCTTTTCACGTCGGATGAGGAGATCAAAGGTATCGCAACCCTTTCGGAGGAGGAAGGTGTGATCAAACCCATTGAGCGTGAGATAATCCACCAGGTGTTCACGTTCGGCGACCGAAAGATATCCGATGTCATGGTCCCTATGAATAAGGCATTCACCATGAAGAGTGACATGAAGATAGTAAAGGCCAGAAAGAAGCTGTACAATTCCGGTTTTACCCGTGTTCCTTTCTTGAACAGCAAGGGAAAGGTCATAGGGATCATCAACAGCAAGGATACACTGGGAGCCCGTTTTGGAGGGATCAAGGGTCTTCTGAGGAAACCGTTTGTCGTGAATGAAAATGATGATGTCACGGATGTTTTCACAAGAATGAAGAACGGGCACATACACATGGCAATAGTCAAGGACAATAATGAGGACCATGTTGGGATCGTGACCCTTGAGGACCTGATCGAGGAACTGGTGGGCGAGATCTATGATGAGTTCTTCGATATGAAGAGGTCTCCCAATGAATGACCTACATGATATGACAGGGTCAGATTCGCTAAATTGAAATAATCAAAAGGGACATTCAGCGGTGATATCATGGATGGTTTCTGGAAGAAGGTAATGATCGTTTCAGGTCTTGTGCTTTTAACCATCATCCTTGCGGTCGTGGACCTCCAGTTCGAATTCAAATATTCACAAAAGGTCTTTCTCACATCAGTAGCCGTTACTTTTCTCTATCTTGTACTCAAGTTCCTTGTCGAAGAACTGTTGGTAGGCAAGCTCAAGGATTACAAAACCCGCTACACCGTGAAAAAGGCCACATCGGTCCTATTTCTTCTCCTGGTATTGGTTTTCGTTATCGGTATTTGGATCGAGAACACGCAAGCAATCCTCGTTGCTTACGGACTGATCGCTGCCGGGATCGCCATTTCACTTCAGGACCTCTTCAAGGGATTCACGGGCGGTATCCTCATTCTGATGAACAATCTCTATCGGGTGGGAGACAGGATCAATGTCGGCAATGTTTACGGAGACGTGATGGACATCGGGATCCTTTATACCACTTTGATGGAAACACGGGGTTGGGTCAAGGGAGACCAGGCCACAGGTAGGATAATTTCCATGCCCAATTCGACTGTATTGACCACAAGTGTCAATAACTACACGAAGGACCATAATTTCCTCTGGGAGGAGATCAATGTTCCGGTTACCTTCGATAGCAACTGGGAAGCCCTGATCCCCCCCTTCCTGGAGTTGGTCAGGGAATATACTAAGGACCTGACAAAACTCGCCTCGAAAGAAGTGGAAAACATGGGAGAGAAGTATTACCTTCCAAAAAGGGACGTCGAATCGGCGGTCTTTATCAGCTTCGATGATAATTGGATCAACATCAGCGTGAGATATGTCACTGAGGCCAGGAAACGAAGGGTCCATGCCGACAATCTCTACAGGATGTTGTTGAAGGAAGCCCTGAAACACAAAGATGTCAAGATATCACAATCCCAGCTGGAATCCTGGAGGTATGGTGAAGGTCCGTCCTGAACATGTGAGCCGACACCGATATTGAGGACAGGCAATATTCCCCTCCATGGTCGTCATGGAATATGATGAAGTGGTCCGACGTCTAGAGGAAATGGGCGATGAGAGAGCGAGGAAGGTCTGGGCTCGGCTTGGGATGGATACGAAGAACTACTTCGGTGTGAACCTGACCAAGTTGAAGAAGTTCGCAAAAGAGGTCGGGAAGGCCCACGAGCTCGCATCAAAGCTTTGGGCTTCGGGGATACATGATGCCCAGCTGCTTGCCTGCTACATCGAGGAACCGAAGAAGGTCACAAAGGAGCAGATCGATTCCTGGATCGAGGATGTGGACTTCATGGATCTCTCGGACAAGTTCGCGACCGAGGTCGTCTGGAAAACACCATTCGCCAAGGAGAAGATGAAGGCATGGACGGTCCACGAGAAGGAGTATCATAAGAGAGCAGGGTATGTACTCCTGGGGAAGTTCGCACAAAAAGGAAAGGATGACGAGATCTCCGAGGAAGAGCTCCTGGGATATCTGGACCGGATAGAAAAGGAGCTCCAGGGGGAGCGCAACTGGGTCCGGGAGGTCATGAACTACGCACTCATACATATCGGATCAAGGAGCCCGAAACTGAATGAGCGCGGGATAGAAATCGCAAAGAGGATCGGAAAGGTCGAAATTGACTGGGGGGAGGCTGACTGCAAGGTCCCGGATGCGGTCGAGGATCTGACAAATATCAAGTTGAAGCTCATCTGAACCGGTAAATCTAATAAGTGTGGTCCCCCAATCCTCCGTATCAACACAATGATTACGGGGAGAGAAATAATGAAGGGAGCCCTTTCCTTTATCCTGGTGATCGTCCTGTTATTTTCATCTACATTCCTTTTTCTTATACTGCAGGAAGCCGATCCGAATGGAATGATGGTGAGCTCCTCCTCATACCTTTCCGGGCTCTCGGGTCCTATCCACATCTATGATGATGATAGTTTCATCTCCCAAGCAGAATCGAACAACTGGACCGGAAATGGAAGGAATGAGCCGTTCATCATCAGGGATCTCGAAATTGACTGCCATGGCGGTGAATATGGAATAAAAATTGACGGAACATCATTCAGTTTCATCATCCAAAACTGCAGGATCTCCAATGCCTCCGGCCTATTGGGTGCCGGAATCTACGTTGGGCGATGGATCGGGGGCGCTTTGATCGATAGCTGCAACATCACGTCATGTCCAAACGGGATTTATCTAGAAGCAACAACGCTCGACCTGAGGAACAACAGTATCAGCAGGAATGCTGTTGGAATTCATGTATATCTTGGTTACGACATAGAGATAGTCGGAAATCACTGCTTTGAAAATGAAAAGGGAATATACATCTCAGAAAGTTCAGGTATCATCAGAGTGGATTCCAATTACCTGATGAACAATACCGAATGCGGCCTGGAAACCGCGGATTTTGGAGAACCGGTCATTGTCACAAACAACACGGTCGAGAACAATGACTTCGGTTTGCTGATCTCGGATTCCCCTTATTCGAGGATAGTTGGGAACCGTCTTTCGAACCAGGACGATCACCACATAAGGATAGAAAGCGATAATGTCGTCGTTGAGGGTAATATCGCAAACGGGCACGGCGATGGTCTGTACCTCACGGGAAATTCACATGATGTTACCGTGATCAATAATAGCTTGATCGGTAACTGGGAGTATGGCATTTATATCGACAAAGGATGTTATGATAATAATTTTTACAGCAATGAAATGGTGAACTGTTCCTTCTATCTTGAGCCGGATATCGATGTAATAAGGGGGCAAAAAATTTCCGAGAACAATACGGTGAATCATAGAAGGGTCGTTCACCTCTTTGATAGAACATACAGGTCCGCGGTTCCGCCCTATGAATATGGTCTGAACCTGTCAAAGGACATAGGACAGATCATCCTTGGTAAGGTGGACGGGGTCTGCATTTTCGACTGCAATCTCAGCAATGGAACGGTAGGTCTCGAGCTCGTCGAGTGCAACAACATCTTCACCTGGAACAATACGATGTCCGATAACACCTATTACGGCCTCTTTACCAGGAACAACGGCCTCATATATGTCAACCGATCCCGGTTCGAACGGAATTTGGTTGGAATGGAGGTTGAATCCATAGAATTCAAAACAAATAACAGCATCATATGCAACAATACGGAAGGCATCCATCTGATAGGTGAGAAGATCGGTCATGAGGTTGAGAAGAACAGTATTTTCGGGAACTCGATCGGGATCAAGATAGATCCTTGGCCGGTTACCTCCTCCATCCCATATGTGATCCGCGACAACAATATATCCCACAATATTGAAACAGGCCTTTATATAGGATCGTACGTGTGTGAGGTCAAGAATAACTTGTTGATGGACAATCCTACTGGACTCTTTTTTGAATATACCGAATACGCAATAAATGAGGACAACACCTTCATCGGGAACGGTGTGGGGGTTCGATCGAAAAATTCCGGATTGATCTCCGGGGGAAATTCCTTCATTGGTTGTGGTGTCGGTATCGAGGTCGGCCCATCCGGTTCATTTGAGAGCCTCCTTTCATACAATTACTTTCGTAATAGCACTAACAACGGTATCCTATTGAATGAAGCCAGTGATGTATTGGTCGGGGGCAACATATTCGACGGATCCGATTCTTACGGGATCGAGGTCTATCGCAGCGAAAATATCACCCTCAGAACGAATTCTTTCAATCGATGTTCACTCCACATCACGGGGACCGATCCATCCCATTTCACAGATATCAAGGTCGAAGAGGAGAACACGGTAAATTCTAAACCTTTGGTCATGATCGTGTCCCAGTCGGGTTCTGGTTTGCCGGTGAACGATCCGGGCCAGGTCTTGATAATAGGTTCCAGCAATATCAGTGTCACCGGGAAGAGCTTCGATAACATTACCTGTTCTATCCTCTCTGCATTTTGTCAGGATATCAGGGTCCAGGATTGCTGGTTCGAGGACCAGTATTGTCCGATCGAGGTCTTTGAATGTTCAGATATCGTGGTCGATTCGAGCCATTTCATGAACATCGAGTTTGGAATACGATGTATCTCATCGGATAAATTGACCATAAAGGACTCCGATCTCAGCGGGATCGATACTCAGGGTCTCGATCTGAGGGATACCTCATTGATCGAAATATTTGATTGTTCTTTTGAGAACGGTAGCGGAACCGGAATGGCACTTCAGGATTGCCACTATGTGGAGATCACAAAGAACGTCATCACGAAGATGGAACAGGGCATTCGATTGATGGGGGGAACCACCGGAACCGATATTTCGAATAATCTGATAGGTTGGAACACCGGATACGGTTTGGTGGTTGTGAAAGGTTCCAGATACAATACGATCCATTGGAATGCATTCTTGTTCAATAATCAGACATCCTTTGATCCTTTGAGATCCAAAGGCGACCCCCAGATCTTGAACGACGATGCAACAACGGAGATAGAATGGAACCATTGGAACACTTATGGGAGGTCCTCAAAGGACAACAATGAGGATGGGGTGTTCGACGATCCGTACTGGGTCGGCCCTCGTGTTTACAATATGGACAACAATCCACTCGTTCATCCGCCCGAGGCCATTCTACCGATACCAAAGGATATCCATGGTTATCTGACCAAGACCCTCGAAGCCAGTAATATCACTCTATACTTTAATTTGAACAAAGGGATCAAGAGAGCCCAGGTTTTGAACATCACGGTAAACATTTCTGTTGGTGACCAAAGGCGGTCATACCAGATTCCCTTCAAGGAGGATGGCATCCATCACATTTCCTTTAAGGCACCTTCAGACGGGGGAGATGTTGAGTTCGAGCTAAGAACACAGAGTCTAGCCGGTTCCAGCAGGATCGTGAAATACATTTTCCCCGAGGATCGGACGCCCCCCCATATCAAGATCCTTTCACCGAGAAACGGTTCCGTCCTTAACTCGTCGTTGGTAAGGATCCGGTGGGAGGCATTTTCCAAGGTCGGAGGGGGCCTATTTGAACTGTACCTATCCCAAAACGGTGAAGAATCTTTGGACCTGGATCCTATGAGCATGGACCAAAATCACTCCATTGTCGCAAACGAAGGAGCGAATACAATAAAGATCAGCGCAATGGACCATTTTGGCAATACGGCATCCGATACGATCGAGTTCATATTGGATACCCTTCCACCATCGTTTTCCATTGAAGGCGGCGGACCCACGATGAACCCTGTTAAGATACAGTGGGAGTTCCACAATATCGAGAACGAGACGCTCAGGATGTGGTGGCGTCAAATAGGCTTTGAGTGGACCGAGATCGATCCGTTCAGCTTGCTTCTGGAACTTGACCTGCCCGATGGAGGCCAGATAATTAAACTGATGACAAGGGACCTCGCGGGTAATGTTTTCGCAACAAGAGTTGACCTTGTTGTCGATGCCACTCCACCCCAGGTATTGGCATGGGGGCCCTCGGTGACGGAATGGGAGCCCAATGATAAGATCTGGATAAAGTTCTCTGAGAAAATGGACGTAAATTCGATCGATATCGTCATCCCGGGAATGGAATTCTCGTTCGAAGCTGTCGCTGACGATGAAGTACGTATCTCTCCCCTCATGGTCCTCGAGCGTGGGATGGAGTTCAACATCACCGTAAATGGAATGGACCTCGCGGGAAACACCATGCTGCCCTTTACCTTCATATTCTCCGCGGGAGAGGGTCCGGTCGACCAACTACTTGGAACCTTGATCATCCTCATTACGAACAGGGAGGGGGATCCATTATATGGAGCCAAGGTCACGGTCTTTCCGTTGAACCGGGTTTTTGAACAGCAATATGGAGACACAATAGAGGTCGACCTACAACCCGGTGAATACGAGCTTCAGGCGGAAGCCGAGGGTTACCGGGCCAGTGTGATCACCGTGACGATCGTCGCTGGAACAACCGTTTCCGAAGTGGTCGTCCTTGAGAAGGAGGAGGAAAGCGGCCAGAGCTTCGTTCCTGTTCTCATTTTGATCATGACATTCGCAGTGGTCCTGTTGGTCTTCCTTCTATTGATAATATACCTTCGAAGTGAAAAAGAGTATCAAGAGGAATGATCCCCTAAGATGAAAGCTTTATAATCGTGAAGAATCTAAGCGCCCCCGCTTCGAGGAGGTTGGAAAATGGTCCAGTCTTTCTACGCTTCTGTGTTGGAGCAGATCGACTCCACGGTCGAGCGTCTCTGCATCGATCCCGGCATCGCCAAGATAATAAAGACCCCCGAAAGGGAGCTTACGGTCCAGATCCCCATTGTCAACGATGAGGGTGAGATCGATGTCTTTACCGGTTACAGGGTCCAGCATAACTCTGCAAGGGGCCCCTGCAAGGGGGGCGTCAGGTACCACCCTCAGACAGACCTCGATGAGGTCAAGGCGCTGGCAACCCTCATGTCATTGAAATGCGCCGTGGCGAACGTCCCCTTCGGCGGGGCAAAGGGCGGTGTCACCTGCGATCCCAGTGAGCTGAGCAGATGCGAGATCCAGAAGATCACAAAGAGATATGCAACGATGATCAATCCGTTCATAGGGCCTAAGAAGGATATTCCCGCTCCGGATATGAACACCAACGCTGAGACCATGGGGTGGTTCATGGATGCCGTATCCATGTACGCCGGTCATACGATGCTCGATATCGTGACCGGGAAACCGCTCGAGCTGGGAGGATCTCTTGGAAGAAGGGAAGCGACCGGTAGAGGTGTCATGCTCAATACCATGGAGCTTCTGAACAGGCTCGGTCGGGACCCGAAGAAGACAACGGTTGCGGTACAGGGTTTCGGGAACGTAGGCTCGGTAGCGGCTCAGCTGATCACCGAGCAGGGGTCCAAGGTTATTGCAGTGAGCGATATGTCCGGTTTGCTCTATGATCCCGATGGAGTGGACGTGGACGCGCTTGTCAAGTTCGTCTATTCTGGGCCAAGGCCGCGGCTCTTCAAGGATTTCGAAGGTCCGGGCCATACATTCGAAAAAGAGGGAACTAAGATACTTTACGAGGATGTTGACGTTCTCGTCCCTGCAGCCCTTGAGAACCAGATAACGATCGATAATGCCGACAAGGTGAAAGCACGCATCATAGTGGAAGGTGCGAACGGCCCTATCACAAAGAGGGCAGATTCGGTAATGATCGAAATGGGAACACATGTGATACCGGACATTCTCGCTAACAGCGGTGGTGTCATAGCCTCCTATTTCGAATGGGTCCAGGGGATACAGTCATTCTTCTGGGACGAGGATGAGGTGAACAGGCATCTCAAGAGGATCATGCTGAAGTCCTTCAAGGAGGTCTGGGATATGGCTCAAAAGGAAAAGATAACCCTCAGGGAAGCAGCATTCACTCTTGGGATCTCAAAGATCTCCAATGCCTTGGAACTGAGGGGTATATTCCCATAACAGCTTGTCAGCCTGATTAAATACCTCCAATCCAATCACTTAGCGGTCGATATGTTCAGGATACGAAGGATCGATAATTGGACAACACCTGGAAGTAAACAGGCAGTGACCAAGGTACAAGAGATGATCCGGGACCATTTTGAGAATGAAAGTGAGTACATCATACTGAGCATACCATCATCCCTTCATGACCCGATCATTCGAAAATATCGATCGATAATCTTCATCGCAGAGGGTTCCCAGGATAATGTCCAAGGAGCTGCTATCCTGCTTCACTTCCCCGACCATAGATTCTGTTTTCTGGATTACATATTCTCTTCCAAGGGCAAGCTCGGCCGCGGGGTCGGCAGCGCCCTATATGAAAGGGCCAGGTACGAAGCCCGTTCCCTGAATTGTATCGGGATATTCCTCGAATGCCTGCAGGAGACCGTCCAAGCTGAACCGGACCCATCGATAAGAAAGGAGAATGTTGCACGCTTAAAATTCTATGAAAGATATGGTGCAAGACCGATCATGAACACGAAATACGAGACCCCACTCATAGCGGAGGACCTTAATCCCCCTTATCTTGTTTACGACGATCTCAGCCAGGACAGGAGGTTGAGAAAGAAGGAGGCAAGAGGTATCGTCAGGGCAATACTCGAGAGGAAGTACAAGGGCCTATGTCCTCCGGATTATGTCGAATTGGTTGTCGGATCGTTCATGGATGATCCGGTCCGTTTGCGGGAGCCGAAGTATACCCGGGAAGACAAGTTCATATCTGTTGGAAGTTCGATCCCCCAAGACAGGCTCATCCCGCTTATCATAAACGACAAACATGAGATCCATCATGTTCATGAAAGGGGATATGTTGAATCACCCGTCAGGATCCGTTCCATTATCAAAGGATTGGAAGACAGCGGTCTTTTTGAACGGGTCGCTGTGGAAAGATACAGAGAATCCGAGGTCCTTGCGGTCCATGATCGAAGGTATGTCGATTATTTTAAAAAGGTCTGTAGCAACCTACCACCTGGAAAATCCGTCTATCCCTACGTATTCCCGATCAGGAACAGGACAAAACCTCCCAGGGAGCTCTTGATGAGGGCAGGCTACTTCTGCATCGATACCTTCACTCCTTTGAACAAGAATGCTTACCTGGCAGCTAGGAGAGCCGTGGATTGCGCGCTCACCGGGGCGGATAGGATTCTGAAGGGAGAAATGATATCATATGCACTAGTAAGACCTCCTGGCCATCACGCGGGCAAGGATTATTTTGGCGGTTTCTGTTACTTCAACTCCAATGCCATTGCAGCCAACAGGTTGTCGCGTGAAGGAAAGGTCGCCATTCTGGACATCGACTACCACCACGGGAACGGGCAGCAGGACATATTTTATGAAAGAAGTGATGTGCTTACCATAAGCATACATGGCCATCCCTCGTTTGCCTATCCATATTTTACCGGTTTCAAGGATGAGAGAGGGATCGGAGATGGTCTTGGTCATAACTGGAACATCCCTCTCCCCGAGAGAGCAAGCGGCGACGATCATTTTCGCGCCCTTGAGGTCGCACTTGACCACATCAGGAAGTTCGACCCGGATTTTCTCGTTGTGGCTTTCGGGATGGATACAGCCAAGGGAGATCCGACCGGAACTTGGGATCTTCTTGTGAAAGATTTCGAGAGGAACGGCCGCTTAATAGGCTCCATGAAAGTACCAATCCTAGTTGTTCAGGAGGGGGGGTACAGGAACAGAATACTCGGTGGGAATGCAAAACATTTCTTCAGGGGTATTTTCAAGGGGACCTATACTTCAGGTAATGCTTCCATGGTCGTTCAGTAGGCTAGATCATGAGGGTGGAATTAGAATCACATTGAAGGTACTGTTTATATACAAAAACTTGGTTTCAGGTTCGACCCCAAGCCTTACTAGGTAAGGAGAGCAGGTCAATTTGTATCCCCCTGGCCCCTGTTCCGCAGAGGGGTCCGCTCCGAAGCGGACGGTGGGGATGAAGGAGGCACTCAAATGGATGTCGAACAATTCATGGATTGGGTAACAGTAAAGAACCCTGGTGAAAAGGAGTTCCATCAGGCGGTTAGAGAGGTAGCTGAGTCCGTTCAGCCCGTTCTCAAGAAGAATCCCGAGTACGAGAGGTACAAGATCCTTGAGAGGATGGTAGAGCCCGAGAGGCAGATCATCTTCAGGGTTCCCTGGATGGACGACAACGGCGAGATACAGGTGAACAGGGGTTTCAGGATCGAGTTCAACTCGGCCATCGGCCCTTACAAGGGTGGATTGAGGTTCCATCCCTCCGTTTACATCGGTATCATCAAGTTCCTTGGTTTCGAGCAGATCTTCAAGAACTCCCTGACCGGCCTGCCCATCGGCGGGGGAAAGGGTGGCTCAGATTTCGATCCCAAGGGAAAGTCCGACATGGAGGTCATGAGGTTCTGCCAGAGCTTCATGTCCGAGCTCTTCAGACACATCGGACCCAACACCGATGTCCCCGCCGGCGACATCGGCGTGGGCGGCAGGGAGATCGGCTACATGTACGGACAGTACAAGAAACTCGTCAATAGGTTCGAATCCGTCCTGACCGGTAAGGGAATAAACTGGGGCGGCTCGCTGGTAAGACCCGAAGCCACCGGATATGGAGCTGTATACTTTGCAGAGGAGATGCTTAAGACACGCGGTGAGTCTTTCGAGGGCAAGACCGTAACCGTATCAGGTTCCGGGAATGTCGCCCAGTATGCAGTGCAGAAGGTCAACCAGCTCGGTGGCAAGTGCGTAACACTTTCCGACTCCGGCGGTTACATTTACGATCCAGACGGTATCAAGGGCGAGAAGTGGGACTTCGTTATGGAGCTCAAGAACGTCAAGAGGGGAAGGATCTCCGAATATGCTGACAAGTTCGGTGTCGAATACATCCCCGGCAAGAGGCCGTGGGAGATCCCCTGCGATGTAGCTCTCCCGTCAGCAACCCAGAACGAGATCAGCTTCGAAGAGGCGAAGATGCTCGTCAACAATGGCTGCCTGGCAGTCTCCGAGGGTGCGAACATGCCCACGGTCCCTGAGGGTGTTGATTACTTTGTCGAGAACGGTATCCTCTTCGGACCGGCAAAAGCAGCCAACGCTGGCGGTGTTGCAACCTCCGGTCTTGAGATGGCCCAGAACCATGTGGGTCTTGCCTGGACCTTTGATAAGGTCGATCAGGAGCTCCATCAGATCATGGTGAACATCCACAAGAACTCCTGGGACGCAGCCGAGAAATTCGGGCACAAGGGCAACCTCGTTGTCGGTGCCAATATTGCCGGCTTCATAAAGGTCGCCGACTCCATGATCGATCATGGGCTCGTCTGATCCGTTAGGGACAATTCGGGCCCCGGAAACCGGGGCCTTCTTTTTTCATTTTTCAACTATCAAGTACTTCCATTGCCGATTCCCTGTAGGCATCCATCAGATACGGGATGCCCGATATCTTAGAAGATTCTTCGGTGAGCGCCATCAGATCGTCACGCGATAAGGATGATAGGCTGAAGTTCCTGCTTCCCGCCATCAACTGCTGGAGGCCCACTTTAAGTTTGTTAGTGAAGGTGTAGATCCCGATAGCACCCAGGGGTATCTCCTGGATATCCTTACCAAACTTATCCCGGAGGGTTTCATATTCGACGAAGATCTCCTGTTTTTTAGACCCGAAGTTTGCGACCGTCTTTGGCAGGTTATCCTCATCCATCCATTTCTTGATGTTCTTGCCCACGAATCCCGGGATCATCAGACCTCTCCCCATGCAGACCGCTTTGAAGTAGGGACTGCCCATTGCCAGTGCCTTGAAGACCCCATCCTCGCTGGAGAATCCTCCTGCCATTGCCATATCCGGTAACTTCAAGCCCTTTTTGCGTAGTTTCTCGGCGAACTCGTAGGCAAGGCACTGGAGGTAGAATGTGGGTATGCCCCATTCTGTCATCATCGGCCATGGGCTCATGCCGGTACCTCCAGGGGCCCCATCAATGGTTAGGAGGTCGATCTTTGCTTCCGAGCTGTATTTAAGGGCCATGGCCAGTTCGATCATGGAATATGCGCCGGTCTTCAACGTGACCCGTTTGAATCCGATATCCCTCAGTCGATCCACCTCCTCCAGGAAACCCTCCTTCGTCACGAAACCGAGCCTGGAATGCCTTTCGAATTCCCGTATGCCTCCTTCATGGAAGGCTTCCTGGATGCTCTTTAGGGTGGGATCAGGGGTGACGATATATCCCCGTTTCTTGAGTTCCAGGGCACGGTCCAGTGATTTCACCCTGATCTCCCCGCCGATGCATTTCGCACCCTGCCCCCATTTCAGCTCCAGGGTGTCCAATTCATGCTTGGATGAAACATATTCAGCTACTCCCAAGCGTGTATCCTCGACATTCATCTGAACGAGCAGCTCTCCGTATCCTTCATGGAACTTCCTGTAGATCTCTATTCTTCGGTCCATTTCCGGGGAGCTCGTTATTTTGCCGTTGGAATCCCTGACATGGTCCGGATCGACCCCGCAGACATTTTCACCGCATACCAATGTGATCCCGGAGATAGCGGCCCCTATAGCGAAATGCTGCCAGTTCCTCCTGGCGATCTCGGTCGAGCCTAGAGCTCCGGTGAAAACAGGAACCCTGAGCTTCACCTTCTTATCCCAACCGTATTCTGTCTCGGTGTTCACATCCGTGAAAAGGGCGGAATCCGGTCCGATCTCGACCCCGTCTGGCAGGCCTTTGGCCCCCCGTGCATATCCTTGGATATTGAGATGGGAATAATCTACCGGATATTCCTTGTCTGCACCCGCGGTGATATGTCCAAAAGGTCCGGGATAAAGCACCTCCCTTCCCCTGAACGATGAAAGCCAAATCTCACAGCCTCCCGTGCAGCCATCCAAACACCTGGTGCATATGCCCGACATGGGGGACACACTTCTGGAGCGGTTGAAGGTCCCCGTCGCTTCATTCGAATTCGGTCTTCTCAAGTTCATTATGTTTCCCCCATTTTTCAAAGTCTTCCATATCCCCTTCCTCGATTCTCATAGGCCAGGTAATGTCACCTCTCTCTGCTCAAATTGTCTTACTTAATTGGGACCAAATGAGAAATTGTCAGGGATATTTTTTTTATTGGTAGTTGGTTATTAAGACTTTTCGATTTTTTATTTTTTCAATAAAAACTTATTATTTAGACAATATATTGCAATATATGATATTATTGAAAAAAAATTGAATAAATATTGATAGAATATTGTGAAAATCAGGCCTTCCAATGCAACGTACGGCTCGTTCTTTTGACTAAATTCAAAAATAACCCAAGAATAAATGAGACAGAACATGTCATTGATTTAAATAAGACGATCATGGAATGTCTTGTATCCTTTGATAATATCGGATATATTTCCGTATTGATTCGGAATGATCCTGATATTGACCTCTTTGAATGCCTGTTCTATAGCGGGGGCCATCCTTCCCGCTATGACAACATCAATGCCCGAATTTATTAGCTGTTTTGCATAAAAAAGACCGGCTCTACCCCCATCAATGAACTCATTCAGGGTAACGAATTCGGTCATTCCGTCATCCGTGTCATGGATGGCAAAATGTCTGGATTGTTCGAAGACATCCTCCAGGGGACTTTGGAGGCAGTCAACCTTGCATGGTATGGCTATCTTCATAGGGTCACTCCCTTGCTGCTTTTCCTGATGGATCGAACGCGTCCGATATCTCAGCAAGACATAGATGAACTTGTGACAATATTAAGTTAAGCAACAGATTCATATTACATATTTCAGTAAAATGACAGACCAAATCACCAAATCGCCCGTATTATTCCTTAAACTTGCAGGATATTTTAGAAAAAATTTTACAAATCTAAACTATTACCACGAACATCATGATCTCCATTGAATATCCATCGAAATATTCCTAAACCTGTTGTATAATGACATAGTGACCTCAACCGAATGACTTGTTTTCTCGAATCCACTTCTTTTCATGAAATAACATTATGAAACAAGAAGCAAAGATAGAATGAGTTATATACTATTTATTATCATAAGAAATGTAGCGTTCCATTGTTACATTTGGTGGTACGAGTGGACAATTCTAAAAAGACCAATAAAAAGGTGGAAGATGCCGATATAATCAAATGGCTCCTTGAGGACCCCACAAGAAGCCTGAACGAGATGGCCAAGTCATTGAACCTGTATCGACAGACCCTCTGGCGGAGAAAGAAGAAGCTGGAGGACGACAAGGTCATCTGGGGATATACCGCCGTAGTGGACGAGAACAAATTGGGGAACGTTATCTATCTTGTATTGATGAAGATGAAGCCCATGACCCGGGGTCTGGCCGATATTATCTACAGGCGGATAAAGAACGAGGAAATGGGTAGATTGAACGTCAGGTTGATCGATGCCTTCCACGTGAACGGCGACTATGATTGGGTCCTCCGCTTCTCTGCTCCAGACCATGCCACCGCGAGGAAGTACTATGATGCCATAAGGGTGATCTACGAGGACTACCTGATAGAGAAACCCGTTATAGTGGATGTGAATTTCATAGTGAAAGCGGAGGGGATGAAAAATCCTGATCTCGAGAACTTGTATAAATTCGTCCCGGAGATATAGGTGCCAGACCTTGAAATTTTAAAATAGGACACATTCGATACCGGATGGGGGACGAAGGACCGGATGAGATCGAAGATACTTGTGGCCATTGGCGTTTTGCTTGCATTGATCGGCCTTTTCTTCTTTGCGGTCAGTCTGGAAGAGATCATCAATCCTACGCCCACGGAGAACGAGGAAGGAGAGGAGGTCGAGGGAGACAGCGGCCTCGGAATTTGCATGATGGTGATCTGCGTCCCGATCTTCTGGGTCCCGGCTGGTTTCCTATTCTATTTCGGACTCGAGGACAGGGCTGGGACAGATCTCGATGACGTTGCATCACTTCTTCGCTCTTACGAGGAGATCTCCATCGAGGATGCAGCCGAGATACTGAATATCTCCGAGAGAAAAACGGAGAAGAAGGTCCACCAATGCATCGACAGGGATATGTTAGGGGGCCGGGTCATCAATGCTGTTTATTACTCTCCGGCCAAACTGGAATACTTGAATAGAAGGACCGACTGGATAGAGAGGTTGAAGGATGTTGCAGATATCCTAATTGCCTACCGCCGGGTAGAGATAAAGGTCGTGGCAAAGAAGATCGGTCAGGATATCCCGACCACCGAGAGATTGATCTTAGAATGTATCGAGGAAGGGATGGTGAAGGGTTATCTCTCCTCGAAGCAGCATGTTTTTTACACCCAGGAGTACCTGGAGCAGCTGGATGATGCAAGGGTAGGCTGGACCTGTGATAAATGCGGGGCGCATCATGACGAGGTGCTTCTTCCCGGGGACTATGGGAAGTGCACCTATTGCGGATCCATCTCGAAAGCAAAGGGGATCTCGATAGCTTCATCCGAGGTGGAGAAAGCATTGGAAGCTATCGAACTCTGATACTGGTTTCAAAAGATTTTTATCGACCACTTCTGCTTGGTGACCAATGAGGATTGGGGACGTTGGTGCCGTCTCCCCGGTAGGGGACCTGCTGGCTTTCTCTCTTGCGGTCGTCATCGTGGCCTCCCTGGTGCATGGTGTCGGAAATTTGGGAAAAGATACCGATGAACAGGGAAGTGAGGATTGGGCGGTCCTGATGATGTCAGTTCGCGAATGGGTTGGCTTCGATCCGGACAATGACGGTATATTGGAATTACGTCCTCCTTCAGACATTGATACTGAGGTTGAGATCGAATTTCCTTTAATGGGTGTTGTTACCGTCATTTTCAAAAATGGTGGTTCAGGGTCCGGTTATCGGTTCATCGATGGTTCGATCGACACGAAAATTTCAGAACCGGCCCACCTTTGCCTGGTCCATGGCTGTTCAGTTATCGTTGAGACAACTGAAGGTTTTTTCCCAGCCTTAATGGAGGTATCTGTTGCGGGAGGTGATCATCAATGATCCGGAAAATCCGCATGGAGGGCATGGAAACGGTAACATCCCTGCTGCTTCTCATCATTTCCGCAATATTGGTCTTCGGAGTGTTATCCTTCCTTGATCTCGGAGAGAATGATGATAACGATCGGGATCTTATCAGGCTCAGAAGCTTCCAGGCCAAATGCCTCGGAGAGGTACTGGTCAGCACCTATTCGATCTCCCTTCAGTATGTCGAAGATGATAGTTCCATTTCCGATGCGGTTGTAGTGTGGGATGGTGAGGGTATAGTGATCCACGATCACGGAAGATCACCGATCCCCTTGCCCTGGACCCAAGCACTGTCCACAACTCCCGAAGGATTGACCTCGGCTCTCATTTTCGGAGATGGGAATGCGCTCATTGATGGTCCTTCAGGAGAGTTCGTCACTTGGTCTCACTCGATGGAGGGTGGGGATATCGTCAGGATCTACCTTTCAGTCCATGTTGGATCCCTTCATTTCGGAGGTGTGTTGGGGTGAGGTCTCCTGATGTTAAGATCGATAGGTTCGGGAGGGAAGCCTTTGCTTATTTGGCCATCTCAATTCTTGTTCTTACCACCTTCTATGTTTCATACGAAATATCACTGGAAAGGGGGTGGGAGAAGGGTCTCAGGGACAGGTCCCTCCTTCTCGATCTGAAGGGGGAGCTCAATGGTGTGAAGTGGGGGATCGGCCAGTATCTGATAGCACTGAACGACGAGTTCGTTATCAGAGCCGGGACGGAGGTTCTTCGGGACCCGATGGATAAGAGATTGGATGGTCGAGTGGAAAGTATGCTGATCGAACGCCTTAACCTCGAGCTGGCCGGGATCGCGAATTCTTTCCTTCCCCCGGATTCATCCTTTAACATCGAGATTCTGAACTGGACCGTCGATTCGATCCCCGTCACAGGGGATCTGGAGATACCAGTCCCCGGTACCCGGATGGACCGGAACCTGTCCGGGCTGACCGAAACATGCATGGGAAGTGAGGTTTTCGGTGTCAATACCACATTCCATATCGAAATGGTCATGACGGACAGCGAAAGCTCATTGATCGTCATGGATGATCTCGAAATCAGTGTGAATAGAGTGTCCCTGTCGGAGTTCGTAACAGGAAGGATCCAGAGGTTCCAGGATGCCGTCAACGGTATGGAGCTCGCCTCACTTTTGGAATACATGGTGGGATTGCTGGTCCAGACGAAATGCATGATGGGATTCGGCCGCGAACCGGGGACAGGAGAGATCGTCCCCATCTCAATTGTGACCGAGGCGGAGCTTCTTTCGGTCCTCGACCTGGCAATGGCCCTCCTTGCAAGGTCCCATCTGATGGTTGATGACAGAGGTTTCATCGAGTCCATTGGAGAGGACCTATCCATGGCACCTGGTGGAAGTAAAAGGACGATCCTTCCGGAGTATATCGAGAGTTCCCAAACGGTCCTGGATCCGGGTGCATTGGTTCTCGGGGGGGAGGGCATATTCCATCAAGACAATCCACCGGACCTGCAGATGGTCCTGAGACCTTTTTTCCTGGCGATCGTCGATACGGTCGTGAACAAGCTCGTATCCTACCTGGGGGTCGATGATATGTTGATGGGAAGCGTTGGACGCCTCAAGACCATCTTCGACCTCGGAGCGGAAGCGGTTGATTCACTGTCCGAATCCATCCTCGGGATGGACCTGATCGATACAAGCAGGTCATCGGCAAAGGACATCTTCAGATCGATGCTCGAGAGGAGCTGCTATCTCGACCCGGAAGAGTACACCATAATGATCAGGAAGAATGAGGAAGTGATCTGGAACGGAAGCTCCATATCATCATACCCGCTGGTTAGATTGCCTCAGATGGAGAGATCCTTCGAACTCGGTCTCTCGGATGGAGGGCCCGAGAACCAATTCTACCGTTCCCCTAATGGGACAGTACATTCCAAGGCGGAATATTTCGACCCGACGGAGGAATTCCTTGGCGTTCTTTGCACGATATACAGGATCAAGGCGAATTTTATTTTCGATGAGATCGAGCCCCCCTTCATTCCGAGGAACCTGCTTGAGGACGAGGAGTTCATCAATGCGCTAGCATACTTCCTGGGAACGGACGAGAGCGATACGGGATCAGGGTCCGAAAGCGAGTTCAGGGAGAAAGGCAGATACGCCGTCCGGAAGGTGACCGAGTCTTTCTTCAACGGGATCACTGGACCCTTCAACGAGATCTGGAAGAGCAGTTGGAAAGGTTGGACCGATGAGGACATTCCATCCTTTTCAGATGGGCTGCCCCCGCTTGGTTCCATGATGGACATCGGTTCATGGCCCATCAAGGAGCTGGCGGATTCCTTTGCCACTGCCCTGATCGATGAGTTCAGCGTCGTGGGCCTGTTCGAATCCCTGTGCGATGTGGAAGGGGAATATACCGAGCTGATAGCTGATTGGATCTTCACGAACTATGACATTTGGACACACCGTGGTGACCAGATCGGGTACATACAAATGATCAGGAAGGACCTGATATTCGACCATACCGATGTTGAGATATTGGAGGTGACCCCCGTCGAGGAGAACGTTCTCGAAAACGATATATACCTCGAAACGGGAAAGAACGAGGTCTCCGTGATCAGCGAGCGTCCCGAGATCTCGAAATGGCTCGGGTTGGGACTGGCGGAGAAGCTTGAAATTGACGTTGAACTGGAATTCCACTGGTCATCCTTGATATCGGCATCATATCTTGAGGTCAGGGACAGGGAGTTCGGCACCGGGTCCGATGGAAGGGGGGAAGGATGGATAAGGAATGAGCTGAAGGGACAGGGAACCAGGGGTTTCGATCTTCTGTTCAGCTCGTATAACGGTGATCCGCTCAGTATATCCAATATGGTTGAGGGCCTCGTGAGCGAAGGTTTTGATTCGATAGGATGTTTCAACGATGCAAGCACGCGTATCTCGGGTGGACGTTTCCTTCTACCTGCAACCGATCTCGGAGGCAGGATCGAGGTCCACGATTTGAACCCGGGGACCGGGTCGATCGATAACCTGACCGCTGTTCTCGCGATCCAGAGGAATCCCTCCTCCCGGGCCACGATCGAACCTACGGATGGGACCTACAACACAGATATTTCCAACGCCTCTGCTCCCTACAGGACGATCTATTCTGTTTATTTCTGGGGAGAATACACGGTTCGATTCTCTGTCTCATCGGGGGATAATGGAACTTCTTCCAATATCTCCAGGATATTGCCGGTATACACCCGGCTCTCATGCCAGGTGGCTTCTTATTGGCCGATGTTCGGGGCACAGTATGAAAAGGTTGGCAGGCTCATCGACCATCTGAAGGACAAGGTGGTCGAGGCAAGGGATACGCTCAAAGGCGAACTTAACAGGATCGTAGAGGATGTCCTCGGAGACTCGATGTCCTCTCTCAGAGAGGTGCCCCCGATAATCATCGATATCGTCAAGGGTAACGATCTGGATATTGCGGAGATAGCCAGGGTTGCATCCAACATTACCATGGACCTTTCATCCACCCTTAGGGAGACGGTCAAAGGCATTGTGACAAAGATCGCAGGACTCGGTGTGAAAGGGATCCTGAACCTTACATGTGCCATACTGGGTATCGAAAAGATCGATCTTGAGCTTGATATCGGAACATTGAAGGTCGCTTTGCATACGGAAAGAAAAGCCCTTACGGGTGGGCCGGGAAGCCTTCTCAACATTACCTTCGACCTTAGCTCCATCGGGATGCATTGCTGCATGTCCTTCAACAGACTTGAGGACGGGAACTATGACTTCCACGGAACTGCGACGTTCGATGTCGGCCCGCTGTGGTTAAGGCTTGAAATGGACCCGTTCATGTTGAGAGCTCCGCATATGATATCGATCGAGGTAAGATATGATGCAGGAAATGGAAAGGTCCTCAGGGCTTCGCTTGAATGCCCTGCATTGGAGGAGTACCGTTCATGCCAGGTATCGCTTGGCGACACACTGGGTGTCGAACCTTTCATTCCGATACCGCCGCTCGGCATACAGGCCGTGATCGATGCTGGATTCATGATGAGGTACCGGATGCCAGAGGAACTGGGGCCCCAATTGAATGAGATAAGGATCTCTGGAAGGAATATCACGGAGGTTGAGATTTTCAATCCGAGGGGATACCCGCTGTATGGTTCAACCCTTGAAATTGAAGGTCGAAAGGGGAGTTTGATCATATCCTGGAAATTGGACCCGGAGAACAGCAGGTTCATAATGGCAGGTATGAAAGTGTCGAACTTATGGAGATGTGATGGTCCCGTTCCCAGCAATGGCATGGTGAGGGTGGTCCTTCGATCCCCATCGGGTCTTATCCTGGACGATCTTGATGCAAACCTTTCCAAAAGCGGCTGGTTCTCGAGGGATGCGGATGGCTACGGTGTTTGGAGGTACGGCGAGGGGACGCCAGGGTCCCGGAACGGGGGTTCTTTGCCAACCGATATCAAGTCTCTATTGATCTCGATCGCTCTATCGGCGGTAAAGGAGGCATGGAAGTTATCCTACGAGGTACACGGTCTCTCATTCGATATCATCGTTCCCTTTCTGGAAAAGGCCATCGACCTGTTCATGGAACGATTTCTATCGGTGGTCCGTGAGCTGGTGGTCGATGTGCGGATGTTCCTGTCCCTCGAGATCGAGGATGCTTCGGGAACAGCGGGTGGAGGATTGGAGCTCTCTTTCCTGGCAGATGGAGAGGCTGTCGCAGAGTTCCTCGGGTGGCTATACGAAAACATCAAGGTTTTCATATCCAATCTCGCGGACCCCCGGAGTGCAGGGGATTACAGGGCTTTCCCCATGGAGATCCTGGCAAGATGCTACATTGGCCTGGATCTGTTCATGGAGGTCGAGATGCCGGTTCCCATCGCGAAGATGGCCCCGAAGGGGGTCGATCTTCCCGATTCCTTCACCCTTGCTATCATGGGAAGGGTGAACCTTGCGCTCCCCTTGAAATTACTTGGAGTGGATGTGGGGGGAATTGCCATAGTTCTTGGTATCTACATCAAGGATGCACCGGATGCTATAGTGTCCCTTTTCTACGATGTCGGGAACATCGGTCTGACCCAGGACTTCTATTTGTTGAGGGGGACCGTCTGGGAGGAATCCATCGAGGTGATATGATCAGTAAAGTTATAATATGTTATAACAACTTATGCGATACCATGTCTCAGGTATTCAAGGCAAAGGTCAGGAAGATCGGCAATTCATATGGTATTCTCATACCGGCAGAGATAATCCAGGAACTCCATGTTGGATCAGGGGATGAATTGATGATCTCAGTCGCCACCATAGATCTTGAAGAAAGGAATAGATTACTTGTCAAGATGGCGGGACTTTACAAAGGCACAGGACCATTCGAAAGGGAGAAGGAGGATCGCTACTGATGTTCATTGACACATCCATTCTCATCGATATTATTTCACATAAAAGAGATTCATCGACCTTTCAAAGAATTCTTGACATAGTGAAGGACCAGCCAATGTACATTTCATTGATCCAATTAGGTGAATACTCAGATTGGTGCTACAAGAATGGCAAGGACCCAAATGAACATCTTCGGAAGATCAAGGACATTGCAAATGTTGTAACCATTACTGAAGAGATATGCTTGGAAGGATCTCGAATAAAGGACCAACAAAGAAAAATCGGATCAAAGAAATTCTCCCTTGTGGACGGTATCATCACTGCGACTGCAAGGTCGATAAATTCTCCGATCTTAACAAAGGATAATGATTTTAAAACTCTCGAGGATGCTATTGTATTCGATAATTTCAAGTAAGAAGGTTCCAGTCTCCGAGCAATGGACCTTAATGACCTTGGATGGGGCCCGGAACTCGAAAAAACTTACAACCAGCTTGGGCTCGATGGGGCTGAAGGGATCTCGGTCGGGAGGATATCCTTCTTTGACGGGACCCATTACACCATCATCACCGAGAGCGGTGATGTTCGGGGAAGGTCATCTTCCAAGGTTCTTGGGGAGGGGGCCCCTGCCGTGGGTGATTGGGTTGTTGTAAAACTCTCCGAGACCGGTAACATAATTATCAAGGTCCTTCCGAGGAGCAGCTGTATCTCAAGAAAGGTGCCCGGTAAGGAGGTCCAGGAACAGGTCATAGCTGCCAACGTTGACCTCCTCTTCATCGTGATGGGGGCCGACAGCGACTTCAATCTCCGAAGACTGGAAAGATACCTTGCCATGGCATTTGCTTCCGGTTCCCGGCCCGTTGTTCTTCTGAACAAGATCGATTCGATCGAGGACCTGGAAGAGAAACTCGAACTCATCAATAACATCGCGGATGATGTCCCCGTGCATCCTATTAGTGCTCTCAAGGGGGAGGGATTGGAGGTTCTGGACAAATACCTTGATACAGGGATTACAGCAGCCTTGGTGGGATCATCAGGTGTCGGGAAATCCACTCTCATAAACAGGCTACTCAGGGAAGAAAGGCAGAAGACGGGAGATGTGAGGAAGATCGGAGGGAAGGGCAGGCATGTCACCACTTCGAGAGAACTGATAGTCCTACCAAAAGGTGGGATCCTTATCGACAATCCTGGGCTCCGGGAGCTGCAGCTCTGGGGGGACGAGAACATGCTTGAGGAAGCCTTCAAGGACATTTCCGATCTCTCGAAAGGCTGTCGTTTCAGAGACTGCCAGCACCTTTCAGAGCCTGACTGCGAGGTGAAGAGGGCAGTGGAAGACGGGACACTGGATCGGTCTCGTTATGAGAACTATCTCAAGATGAGAAAGGAGCTCCATCATCTCTCGGTCAAGATGGACAAGGGAGCCCAGGCACAGGAAAGGGCGAGATGGAGGGGCCTGCTGAAGGACGTCAAGCATTATTATCGGTACAAGAGGGAAGGGAAATGATGTCCAGGTCCTTGGGGAAATGGATAATGAAATCTTCAATTCGAAAATGAATTATGAAAAATCAATAAGATCGGCAGCACCCCCTCGATATATATTAATGAAATGGAAACCGATAAATCAGGTATAAATCAAGTGCATTTCAATTGTTAAAGGGATAAATTATTTAATTCTAATAATCTATATTCATTTGCATTCCACCTGTGACCCGGAGGTGTATTAATGGACGAGAAAATGTACAAAATAAAGATTAAAGAAGAAGATATGGTCGTTGAGTTAGCGGGTGACAAGAAATTCGTTAAAAAGGCGTTCAACGAGATAAAGAAGATACTCAACAAGGACCTCAAAACTCCCAGAAGCATTGCCGACAAGAAGACCAAGAAGAGACGAAAGAAACCAGGTCGGAAGAAGAAGCCGGGCCCGAAACCAAAGAAGAAGGTCAAGCCGAAGAAGATACCAAAGAAGGACCGGGTCGACATGCGCTCCATGAAGCTCGAGGAGATCTTCAAATTGAAGGCCCCCAAGAGAGAGAACCAGAGGGTGATGCTTCTTGCATACTTCATGAACAAGGTCGAGGGCAAGAGGGAATTCAGGGCGATGGACCTTCCACCTCTCTACAAGAAGCTCAAGCTCAAGGTACCAAAGAACCTCAGCTATTTCCTGAGGAAGATGTCAGAGGACGAGAAGGCCCTCCTTACCCATGGGAAGAAGCAGGGCAGGTACAAGATCACCGACAAAGGGATCGATTTCATTTACAATGTGATCCCCGATGCGAAGAAGTAGAGAAAAGAACATTATAGAGATGTTCTGATCTGTTCATGACGAACCTTGGTGGGTCATCATGGCCCACCAAGGTGATCTATTTTTCATGCGATGATCCAAGGGACAAGATCGATTCATAGCCGATCGGATAGAACTTTGAGTTTCAGATCTTGAAATGGTCAAGAGTATTTTCTTCCGCAAAATGCAGGTTTCAGACCGCGAAAAAAAAGACCGCTTGCCCCCTAATATACGTGAAATCCTTTTATATCCACAGATGAATGTGAACCTTGTGTCAGAGATTTCCCGATTGGAACTGGCTAAGGCTTTTTCTAAAGAAGCTAAAAAGAGATACGGGGCTCGGATTGATGAGATAATTCTTTACGGCTCCGTCGCCAGGGGAGAGGATGGGAAGGATTCTGACATCGATCTTCTGGTGATCACCAGGGAGCGGATACCACATATTCAGAGAGATATCTCCGGGATGGCATTTGACTCCGGTTTCGAGACCCATGAGAAACTTTCCGCTCAGGCCTATTCCAGACCCTATATCGAAGAACACAAGGAACTCACATTCTTCCAAAATATCATGGAAGAAGGGATGCGGATTGGATAAAGTCGAAATATTCATGGAAACGGCCTACGAGAGATTGGAATCAGCTGAGATCTTACTTAAAAATGGTTTTTACAAAGATTCTGTGAATAGATCATATTTTGCCATGGTCAGTGCTGCTCAAGCAGCATTGACCATACGGAAAATCGAAGCCAAGACACACAGAGGACTGCATTCCCAATTCCATAATGAATTTCTAAGGACCCATATTCTGGAACGGGATTTTGGGAGAATGTTCGATGTGACGGAGGAGATGAGGATCAAGTTCGATTATAATCCCGAACCGGAAGCTTCAGAAGAACTAGCGGAAGATTCACTTCACCAAGCAGAAAAATTCGTTGAGGAGATAAGAAGACACATCGAGAAGGTCAGATCTTGAAATGCTCCAGAGCCTCTTCCTCCGCGAAATGAAGATTTCCCGGAACGATCAAGCAATGAGGGGGCGCCCCCATTTCCATATTCTTCAGCTCCCCAAGGGTCCCATAGATCACCTTCCAATCCTTCCTCCCCGCCCTTAACACAGCCACGACCTTGGTCCTATCTTTGATCTCCCCACCCCCCCGCTTGCCCTCCATCTTCAGCAGGATATCGCACCCTTCAGCAGCTGTCATGTACCTGTCATTATGGGACTGGATGTCGAGGAGGACAAGGGTGTGGAGCCCTCTTTCCATGTTCTCCGTGATGAAATCGAGAGGAGAAGTTGGGAAATAATCCCCTTCCGGAAAGGCAAGTGTGGTGGTCCTGCCGAACTTGTAATGCTGGAGACCTGCAAGGCCAGCCGCGGCGTTGAAGATGGATGCAGAGTGTATTATCTCTACATCGATCCCCATTTTGATCGCATCGAACCTGAGCTCCTGGTGAGTTGTCGCGGTCAAGGGGTCCCCGGCCGTCAGGATGCATACATGATCGTTCTCCTGCAAGGCTCCGATCACTACCTCTTCCTCCTCGACCTGTTCCCGGTCGAGGACAACGATCTTCTTCCCAACGAGCTCCTCCAGACGATCGAGCGAACCTTCCTCGAGAATGGATGTGAAGAACTCGGCAAAGATGATATCCGCATCCCTCATCCTGTCGAGACCCTGAATTGACAATGACCTCTCGTTGGATATACCGAGGCCGATCATGGAAAGCCGTTTCATACGGGCCCCTACATACTGAGAAATATTAAATTATGTTCATCTCCGAAAGCTTCTCCGGGAGATACGTGTCCGTGACGAAGTCCAGACCGTATTTGGCTAATGCTTGTTGCTCGGATTTTTTCTTCAATTTGAGCTGCAGCTTGATCTCTTCTTTCCATTTGGTCGAGGAGAACCTTGGGTCTGTCAGCTCGGACTTCAAAGCGTTGACATCATTATCCGATAGGCTGTCGCTCGGAAGGTCGTAGTTCACGATATCCGATGGGGTTATTCCAAGATACTGTGCAGCGGGGGTCGCCAGGTATTCCGAAATATGAGCGGTCTTGATCGCTCCGTAGGCTACCGATGCGAAGATCCGGTAGGACCATGGATCACCATCGGTGAATAGGACCACGGGAAGTTTGGAAAACTCATGCAGCCGTTTTATAAAACGCCTAGTCGACCTTGCTGGCTGACCTTTCAGATGGACAAGTACCGCCTTATGACTATCGTCGAACCCGTTCTCGACCAGTCTATCGAACATACCGCCTGTCTCTACTGCGACGATCATCTTGGCGTTGATGCCCCTGAACTTGATCTTCTCCTCCTCCACATTGTAGGGTATCCCGTATCCCGAATCCCCGACATCGTCCTTGCAGTTGATCTTCTTGATCTCGCCCTTCCTGTTCTTCTCCTGGATGGTGACGTCTCCTATGACCCTTGCACCGTCCTCCTCAGGTCTCAGCTTGAAATCCTCCCTGAGTGAGGTTGTGATGATCTCCAGGTCCTCTGCGAGCCTGTTGGATTCATCCTGGGTCGGGAACTTCGCCTTCTCCCATCCCTCCGAGATGTAGTACATCTCCCTCAGTGTGGAGGACTTTCCGTCCCCTATCATCTCACCTATGAAATCGATCGTATACAGGGTTCTGAGTATACTGGTGGCACCGCCAAGGTCCTTGGCGGACCTCCTCACGACATCATCCCCGTACTTCCACACCTTGTGGTGTTTCGAGAGGACGATGTTGGATTTTGTCCTCGATGACACCTCCAGGTGGGGAATATCGCCTCCCTTGATCTGGTCGTATATGAACTCCGCTATCTTCAGAAGGCGGTCCCTTGCCAGTTTATTCCCTTTAGTAACCTCGATCTTAGACACTGGGATCACCTCTCACAGCGGATCCGCTCCTATCACTTCTCCGGGCAGTTTCGAGTAGAAGATCTCGACCTCCTCGTATTCGTCCTTGTCCAGGCCAACCAGTGTGAAGCCGAGATGGATGGACCTTGCGGGTGCCAGGGGGCCGATGTCCCATTCGATTATTCCGGTCCTCGTCTTGTAGGTTTCAGGATATACACCCTGGACCAATGTGTCCGGTACCTTGACAGCCAGTTTGAACTTCCTCTCCTTGTGTGTATAGTTCTGGACCCGTATCGTAACCTCGGTGAGCTGCTGTTTTTCTTCCCCTTCGCCGATCTCACGGAAGTGTATGCCGGAATCCACTACATGCACGTTCATGATCTTGGTGATGACCTCGTCGAGGGGGACCTGGGGTCTTTTCAGTATATCGGAGCTCTTCCTGGCTATCTCCGGAAGGATCTCCTTGATCAGGGTATACTTCTCGGAGACCTTCTTTAGCTTCTTCTTCTTGTTGATGTGTGATTTCACCCTCCGTCCGCAGTCCATGAGGGCCCTGGTACATTCATCGATGATCTCGTCGACGTCAGCTACCGCCTCCTTGGACTCCGAGGTGAAAGGGACGTTGGTAGAGGCGATATGGACCAGTATCACCGCAGGTCCGGCCGGAATGCCTTTCCCCCCCCGCTGTTCCAGGCCATATGGTCTCCAGTTTATCTTCTCCACCGCATGGGTCATGGCGCAGCCCCCCTGCTGATAAAGCAGCGGGACCCTGTTCGCGAAACGGAGGATCTGCACAGTCTCACCTGGAGAAAGCTCCCCCCCGTAGACTATACCTGCCTCGACCTGGAAGGGTGTCCCTCTGAAAACCTTCGGATCCCTCGTGACGGTGTATGCGAACTTGGAATCTATCTCTTTCCTGAGCCCCTTCCTTATCAACCGGTCCCCTATAGGGGATAGGCAGTCAGTAGGAGGCGACATGAACTTCATTTCCTGCATCACATTGTAGAGAACCTGCATGTTGTCGAGGTTCATTCTCTTGGGATTGCTCCCCTCCTTGATCTCCGCCTTTTCAAGTATATCCCTCGCCCCCCTTGGGGAGATCCTCGTGAATTCGTTGGTTAAAAAGGAGGTCATCTTGCGCGCTTCGGTGTATTGAAGCATGTTCTTCAGGACACCAAGTTCTATGCCATGGGGGTGAGGTTTGCTTTCCTTTGCAGATTCGGGCATTTTATCGACAACTCTCTGGAAATGGAAGTTTTCACCATCGGGGTCTTCGAAATGGATATCGACATGGGGATTTACGATCGCGGTCGATCTCAGATATTCGTAAACTGATTGTTTCTTGTTCTTCTGATAACGGCCCTCGATCTCGCAGCTGAACTCTGTCCCGTGGGGCGGGTCCCAGAGGACCACTTCGCTTGAAATGATGTGCGGTCTGTTCGTTTTAGTATTTATCTGGATATCCATCCTGTTGCATGGGTAGGCATCCCCGATCTTTGAGATGATCGTGGTCGACTTCCCCGTCGTCAACTGAGAGTAGAGCACAACGGATGAGATACCTATGCCCTGCTGTCCCCTGGACTGCCTTATGGCGTGAAACCTGGAGCCGTATAGAAGCCTGCCGAAGACGTTCGGTATCTGCTTCTTCACGATACCTGGTCCATTGTCCCTGATGGTAATGGTGAACCTGTCGCGGTCGTTCGCCTTCTGGATCTTTACGAATATGGTCGGAAGAATGCCGGCTTCTTCGCAGGCATCAAGGGAATTATCAACTGCTTCCTTTACGGATACCAGCATGGCCTTGGACGGATTGTCGAACCCTAGTATCTGACGGTTCTTGGCAAAAAAGTCCGATATGGAAATCTCCTTCTGGCTCTCGGCCATTTTCTGAGCATAAGGTACAACCACCGGGGAACCTCCAATGAGCAGTAGAACTGACCAGTGGTTATCCGAGTACCCGTTTTAAATCAACAGGTTGGGGTGGCCGAAAGAACATCAATTCCTTTTCTTGAAATAGGTGACAAGGAAAATTACCGCAATGAGGAGAGGGAGCAGCGTTAGCATAAGTCCGAACGAGGACCATTGGAGGACTTCCCATGAGGACGCATCATCCAGGAAAATGTACTCGATGGCCATTATCACGAAATTGCCAAGCGCATCTGCCAGGCCAATGCACGCGAAGATCAGGAACAGGACGTTCATCAATCTGCTCATCTCCTCCGACACCTCCCTCTGCCTGGTGTCGATGAACGTCCTCAGAACCTCGATGGTCGAGGAAAGAATGTCCCTTGAATGGGAAAGCTCGTCAAGAAGGATCGAAAGGTCTCTCCTTGCACCTTCGATATCCTTTTGAGTGATCCCTCCCAGAGTATGTGAGAGTCCTTCAAGCGATACTGTCTCCGTGTGGAGCGAGATCGAGATCGAGACCTCGGCCACCCTCTGGTGCATCTCCTGAAGCTTGGAGGTCGTCCTCATTATCTGGTGTTCGACCTCCGATACGAGGGAGAACCTAACAGATGCTCTCGTCAGGAGTTCCTTTTCGGTCTCAAAGCTTTCCCGGTCGAGGAAATCCTTCTCTTTTTTCTTCTTTTTGTCTCCCTTCGTTCTATCCTTTGGGACATAGAGCTGCATATGATTGTTGATATTGTTCTGGAGCTGGAAGATCTGGTCTTTGAGATCCCTCCCTTTCACGAATAGTCCCTTGAGGTCCCCTCTCTTCATCTCGGAGAAATGGGACTGCATCAAAAATAGCTCCAGAAGTTTCGCCTTTACCGCCATCAGGTTGATCAGGTAGGTTTGTCTGATCTGGTACAGTTTCTTCTCACTGGTCGTCGCTTCCCCATAGGGCGAGCTTGGAGATACCTGTATGGGACTCTCACCGTAGGTGCTCAGAGCCCTGATATCCCCAAGGTCCATTTCCAGGACCATATCGTGTGGGAAGGTCTCCCTAGACCTCCCCTGAGGATTTCCCAGGAGGTAGATGGAGGATGATACCTTACCATGCTGGATAGAATTGACGACCACCTCCCCCGTTCTATTCATGATCCTGTTGAGGTAGGATATGTTGGACTGTAGGAGGTCAAGATGTTCATCACCTCGGTCCTTGTAAAGGAACGAGATGTCAGAGTAGGTTTTCAACCATACCTTCTCGGTGCCTGCGCAGGTGAATATGTTGTAGTTGTAGATAGATGAATCCTTCATGATATGCGGCTGTAATTTTTCTATGACTGCCTTCTTGTGGGCTCCTATCTCTTCGAATTTCACTTTTACGAGGTCCGGGGAGACATCACTCGTCCCTTTCACCTCGGGCAGGATATCCAGCATAAGTTCGATTACCGTCCAATCTTCCTTCAGGGACACGTCGCACTTTATACCTTTCAACTTGATGAATTCGGATTTCAAAGTTTCCAGGACCTTCTTCTCATTGTCCTTTTCGGTCCTGAAAAGGATAAGGGAGTAGACCTTTGGGTCGTATAATGTGAAGGTCCTCAATTTCCGTCACCCTCATGTCGGATACCGACATTTTGAAAATGTCGAACCCCCGAACGGAAACTAATCGGAGTGGTTTTATAATAAAATATGGGTCTTTTTCACTTTCAGTGAAACCATCATCCCATACAGCAGCAAATGCCTTTTTCTTCCACTTCATATCCCATGGAGGTGATCCATTCAAGGGTCGATCTCCTTGGAAGGACAATACCATCGAAACCTGCTTTCAAAACCTCCACCTCAAGATCTGCTAGATCCTTGGGTCTCATGCATCCAAGGACCAATCTCCCCCCAAGTTTTTCCCTCATGTATCTCGCCAGGTGGAGCAGGTCTTGAAGGGACGGCGGCTCAACATCCTGGAAATCCGTTCCTATGGTCGGGATAAGGACGATCAACACAACCTCTACTGATCCAAGGCCGGAAAGTACCTTAACAGCATCGAATTCCCAAGATATCTCGCCTCTCTTGAGGCCCGCAAGGATATGGGGCACGACCTCCACTCCCTGCTTCATCAATATATCAACCGTGGCAAGGTATTCTTCTTTCCCCTTGTCGAGGCGAAGTACCTCATTTATCGTTGTGTCGTCATACACAAAATCGAAAGAGACCTTATCCACACCTGCCCATGAGATCCTGCCCGCGACATCCTCATTGATCAGGCCGCAATGGAGGTTTATCAGGAGTCCAGTCCTTTCCTTGAGATCCTTGATCTCCTTGAAAGTGTATGAGGGGAAGTCTACGGCGCCGAATTGGTCGCATCCTCCTGAGACCAGAATCCCCTTGCCCCCCTTCTTCCAAAGGTCAAGTCCAAATTCCAGCAGAGCTCCCTTGCCGGACACATCCTTCATCCCTCCCAGATACTTACCTGAGCAGTGGGCACATGACATAGCGCATCTATGTCCCGTTACCGATACCGAGGGGAATGATCTGCCTGGCCTGTAGATCGTTATCCTTCTCACGGACACTCCATCGGGTATCCCTACTTATCATTTTTCCAGTAATAATCTGGAACTCCAGAGAATATTTATAATAGAACCTGGAATTAAAAGAGCTGTAGGTGTCAAAGACCGCTACCAGTGGGGTAAATGGAATGTCGATGAAGGTTTCAGATCCCTCGATCAGAAGGCCGCTCGTATCAATTGCAGTACTCTTACTCCTTGCTCTCTCAGTCCATTTCGAGCCGGGAGGCATCTCCCCTGTACTCACAACGGATGCGGCATTGACCTCAATAGATCCGATCGTGATCGAAGGGAACGCCGGCTTGGCCTCCCATCCGACCATCAGGTCCGGTGATGGGTCCACCCTCAACCCGTACATTATCTCGGACTATTCCATAGACAGCTATTCCACCGGAAGATACGGCATCGCCATAAGGAACACAACCGCCCACCTTATCGTCCAGAACATCACGATAAGGGTTGCCGATGCTTCGATCGGCATCTATCTGAGAGCCTACGGAAGCTACTCCATGAACATTGTTCTCAAGAATATTACAATAACGGGAGGAAGCACCCAGGTATATCTGTACGTCCCCATCAGGGTGTCCATCACAGATTGTACCTTCAACAATCCATCCATCTCCGGGAATGCTATCTACTCCTATTATGGTTATGAGCTGTTCATAACGAACAACACCTTCAACACTCCCAATATGGATGTGGACCTGGATTATTCGGCCCCCGTGGCGTTCAATCTCAACGAGGGCACTATCCGCAGATATGACCATCTCAGGTTCCGCTACAGCAATTTCGCCAACAATTCCCTCTCCCTTTATTCTGCAACTTACACTTCCGGTTACTCCTCGGACCTCCAAGGGAACGAGCTGACATCCAGGACCGGATCAGAGAACCTGGTAACGATCCTCGATTGCAATCGGATAAAGATAGCCAACAATACCCTTCAGGGCGGATATCATTCCATTTACGTTGAGCATCCCAACACAAACAGTCCGGTCTATACGAATTATCCGAGGGCCGCCTCCCTGCTTTTCGAATTCAATAACATCGAAGGTTCAGTCTATGACGGGATCAACTTCTACTATACGACCAACCATGCAGCCATGACATATTTTAACATACTCAATAACCGCTTCACCAACTGTACCAGATACGCCATCTACCTGTCCGGAGGGGGAAGCTTCACATCGGTAGTATGGCGCAATGTTTTCGAGAACAATGACGGTTCCGGTGATACATACTCGATCTCATCCGTTCAGGTTTTCGACCGGTATGGTCAGTTCTCATGGGACAATGGATACATAGGCAACTACTGGAAAGATAAAAGGACTCCGGACGATGACAGCGACGGTTTCGTCGATGAAGGTTTCTACAGTGTCGGGGGAACGTCAAGCAGGAAGGATAATCATCCGGTCTCGAATCCCTATTTCGATTTCGAAAAGCCGTACCTGAGAATACTGACACCTTCAGGGAGGTTCGTTCCCAATAGCTATGTCAATTTTACCTGGGAAGCAAGTGATGACCTCAGTGGAATGCACAAGATGGAGGTTAAGAACGGCCTTCAACCCTGGGTGGATGCTACCAGGTGGGGCCATTTCGGATTGTTCCTGGTCCAGGGCAATTACAAGATCAAGGTAAGGGCGACCGACAGAGCGCTTTTAAAGAACGAGATAGAACTGGAGATCTTCGTTAACCGAACGGTACTTCCCTTCTCCATCTCCTCACCTCAAACGGATAGATTCTACAACAATACGGTAATCCCCTGCACCTGGTCGACTATCGATACCTTCATTCCCTTGAACATCACCTATAGTCTTGACAACGGTCCGTACGTAGTGGAAGATACCGGCGGTCCTTTCGACATAGAGGCCTCTGAGGGGGAGCATATTCTGAAAGTGATCTTCTATGACCATTACGGCAATGCCATCGAAAGATCGATATCCTTCACTGTGGACACAAGCGAGCCGTTGGTGGATATCCTCTACCCCGCGGAGGGATCGGTGATATCGAACGAGCTCGTGAATTTCCAATGGGACCGATCGGACAACTTCGGAGTCTCAGCTACCTTTGTCCGGATCGATGGCGGCGATCTCATCGAGAAGTCCACCAATTATTTCTCAGAGATCCTGGCAACCGGATCACATACCCTGGATGTCCTCGTATTCGATCAAGCGGGAAACCGGGGACAGGATTCGATCAATTTCGTCATATCCAAGAATACCTCCCTAAATATTGTATCTCCTCGTCTGACCAGACCAACCTCGAATGGAAGGCTCAGCGTAGTCTGGGAATACGTGGTGGCCAACCTCAGGATAGATTCCCTTGAACTTCTGATAGATAATCAGCCCGCGATCGTTCTAGATACATCTGCAACCTCGCATGAGATAACCCTGACATCGGATGGTGTCCACAGAATATCTGTGGAAGCGAAGGACCCAGTGAAGAATCTCATTTCGGACACTGTCGAGGTGGTGCTTGACAAGACTGCCCCGGTCCCCGATTTCCAGTTCCCCTCGGATGGAGCATATCTCAATCACACTAACATCGATCTCCAATGGAATGCAATTGAAAAGTGGGGTTTGGACCATTACGAACTTTATACGGACGGGATATTGAAGGCGGGGGGTATCAAGCAAGGTTCCTACTCTCTGGACCTCTCTCCAGGTAAGCATGTTCTGAAGATAAAGGCCTTCGATCAGGCCGGAAACGTTGGAGAGAGGGAGATATCTGTAACCATCGATATGAGTGCTCCGAACCTCGAGCTGATCGAACCTGCCGGCACTGTATTCACAGAACCTTACGTCACGTTCCGGTGGTCCGGTGAGGATGATCACGAGATCGACCATTACAACTTCACCATGGACCAGAAACCTGTAGAGGAGCTCGGCCTTGCCACGAGCAGACAAATGCAGCTTTCAGAGGGGTACCACCTGTTCATATTGAGATGCTCGGACCTGGCAGGCAATACCAAGACCATACTGAAGGAGTTCCTGGTGGACCTCAATGACCCGGAGGTTTCATTCAAGAACCCGCCGGGAGACTTTGTTAAGATATTCAATGGATTGATCGAGTGGGAGATAACGGAAGCGAACGGTGTGGAGGAGATCACCCTGACCATAGACGGTATCGACTACGAAGTATCCCCCACCTCAAGGTACTTCATTTTCGACATGGAGACGGGGAGACATTCCGTTTCCATTGTTGTTTCGGATCCAAGCGGCAGATCAGCGTCGGCGGATTTCGTTTTCACGATAGATCCGGACCCGCCGTTGATATCCAAATCCGAGACGGATATCAGGGTCAGGGGCAACAGGATCGAGATCTTCTGGACCCTTGGAGAAGGGGAGGAGAACCTTACAAAGGCGCTATATCTGGATGGCAGGCAGGTCAACATAGATTTCGGTCTGTCCGAAGGATCCTTCGTTTTCGCAGAGCTGGAGATCGGGAACCATTCCATCACCTTGGAGGTACAGGATAGAGCGGGGAACTCGAAGACCCTGGAATGGGATTTCCAGGTCAAGCGGTCGGACTCGAGCGAGGCTGGATCCACAAGTTCGATCGGTGTCCTGATCGCAGTGCTCCTGCTGTTCATTGTTCTGGCTGCTTTGGGCGCTTTCTATTTCGTATACTGGAGGAAAAGACCAAAGGAGGAAAAGAGAACACTGAAAGCTCCCGGGAGGCCAGAGAAATTGACCTTTGCCCCTCGTCCTCACGTGCCGGTGTCCGCCCCCCACCAACCCCGGGTGCAGCATCATTCAAGACCGGGCTCGACCGCTGGTAGGTCTTCACATGGTCAACATGGATATATTAGACCCGAACCGGCCAGGATAACGGAGGTCAAGCGGACGATAATAGATGCTCCACCGGTTGGCACAAAGGAAACAAGGGAGAGATCAATGCATACATCACCGAAGACAGAAAAGACCTCAGAAGGTACCGCTGGTAAGCAAGATGATGTCGAGGACTGGGGCGAGGTAGAGGACTGGGACCATGCTGACGAGGTCGAGGAATGGGAGGACATGGAGGAACTCTGATGCCGTTATCCCCCCAGCGTTTTCTCCAATGGTCAAGGTATGGTATGGAGCCGTTCAACTGGATAGTCCCGGGCAGGCTTATGGCTTCAGTTTATCCGAGATCATGGGAATATCTTGGATACCTCCGGGAAACCGAAGGCATCGAATTGGCGATCAATCTCGCGGAGAACCCCTGGCCTGAAGAATGGTCAGAAGCCTCCGGGGTAAGGTGCCATCATGTTCCGATAATCGACATGTCCGTTCCTTCCAGGGAGCAGGTCATCGAGACGATCGACATCATATCGGGGCATGACGGTCCAGTTATGGTCCACTGCGCAGCAGGTATTGGAAGGACGGGGACAGTAATTGCCCTTTACCTTGTGAACCAGGGGGACCCGCCAGGGGACGCGATCAAACTCGTAAGAAGTATGAGGACTGGATCGATCCAGACAACCCAGCAGGAGAGGATGATCTATGAATGGGCAAAAAGAGGCAGGTGACGGAGCGGTCATGGACGTGATCGTTCTCGCCGGTGGATTTGCGAAGAGGATGTGGCCCCTGACGAAGGACAGGCCCAAGCATCTATTACCGATCGCAGGCAGACCGATGCTCAGCTATACACTCGATTCCCTTTTGGAGATGACCGAGGTCGGCTCGATATTCGTATCCACGAACGAGGCTTTCAAGGAACATTTCGAGGAGTTTATCGAAAATTACGATCCAAAGAGGGTCAAGCTCGTCATCGAGCCATCTCCCACGGAAGAGAAGAAGCTCGGATCTATCGGAGGACTAGGATTCCTTATAGAAAGCCAGGGCCTCTTCCGCGATACGATGGTGATCGGTGGTGACAACCTCTTCGAGTTCCATCCGAAGGAAGCGATCGAAGCTTTCCGAAAGGCCGGGAAGGACCTTGTGGCCGTTTACGACGTGGGATCACCGGACCAGGCCAGACTGTATGGCATTGTTGATCTGAACAAGGATGGAGTGATCGCCCGCTTCCTCGAGAAACCGGAATCTCCCCCATCCACCCTTGCCGCCACTGCCTTTTACATCTTCAATTCGGATACGGTCTCAATGGTCCTGCAATATCTGAACGAAGGTGGAAAACCGGACGCGTTGGGCCATTTCATCACATACCTGGTGGAGAGGAAACCCGTTTACGCATGGAGGTTTGCCGGTCGCTGGTTCGATATAGGATCCCTCGAAGTCTACCACGAGGCCGATGAATATTTCAGAAAATGATTTAACCCCTACATCAGTTCGACCATGGGTTCCATGAGCCGGAGAGGAACATATTTAGCAGTTCTCTTATTGGTCCTGATCGCTCTATGCACTGGATCAGCAAGTTCCATAACCTACTTCTCCGAGATCGAGGATGAAAGAGATGACGTTCGTTATTTCTCCATAATAGACGAGGAATTCTATCGAAAAGGTGGAAAGAGCGAGATAGATATAATCAGGGTCCGAAGCGAGCAAAACGGCAGCATGATCGTGCTCTCCATGACCGTGGACGGAACGATAGATACGAGCGGAACGTCGACATATTTTATCAATGTCCGGACCTCCGATGAAATAGACTATCTCCTCGATGAAGATACTTCATTCCGCTATAATGGGACCGCATCAGCTGTCTTCTTCTACCAGAACATGACCTCGGTTGATGTCATGAACAACACTATCATACGCGGAAACACACTTGAGTTCTCTCTATCTCAAGAGTTCTTCAAAGACTCGGTCATCTTCGAGCTCTCCGGAATGACGATGCAGTGGGATGTGGAGGACCTGGAGACCTATATGGACACCACGGACGATCTTCCCTTCGAAGATATCAGGAGAAACAGTGATTACTACTGGATCTACTATCTCGTGGTTTGCCTTGTCGTGATATTCGCCATTGTCGGGTTCATCATCAACTGGAAGTTCAAGAGATTGTGGAAGAGGAACAAGGCCCGCTTCTGTCTGATCTGCGGCGGGCTCATGCAGGAAGGGGATATCGACTGCAGGTTCTGCGGTCACAGATACAAACCCATAAGGAAATGATCCTGTGCTCCTAGACCATGGCGGAAATGTGCCGTATATCTGGATGAACCCCAAGTTTCGATATCCTCCCCGTAAAGAATATCTCATATGCGCGGTTCTTTGGACCGAGGGAGGTATCTATGGGACGGCATCGTGAAATCTGGATCTGGCTTTTTTTTCTCACCTTCCTATTTGTCCTGCCACTAGCATCCAGTGCATATTCGGACGACGGTCCGGTGGTCTCCTACACGACCGAAACGCTTCTCATACGAGGTGATAATATCTCCATGCCCGAAGGGATCCATCTTGTGGGAAATGGCACGCCCGAGGACCCCTATTACATCGATTCGGTATGGATCAACAACTCCGGAGGTCCGGGAGTGGTGATAAATGGGAGTTCCCGGCATATCATACTAAGAGGATTCATCGTTACCAACAGCATCTGGGCCCGTGCTGACGGTTTCTTCATCTCGAATTCCACGAACATCACCATCGTGGATACCATGGTCCAGGGGTGCTATATCGGCCTTCATATCGATAACTCAAGCGATATCCAGGTTGTGGGTTCAGACCTCTCGGGGAACCGGTACGGCATACTGATGAGAAGGAGTCCGGGGATCGCTGTGACCGACTGCACTGCAAGCGGGAACCTGATAGACGGTTTCTATGTGGAACGTTCCGAGAAATGCATTATCTCCTTCTGTCAATTGATCTCGAATTCGGCAAGGATATCCAATGATGCCGCCATCAGGGTGATCAGATCCTCCCATACTATCATCCAGGGCTGCGAGATCAGAATGAATTACGGTACTGGAATATACCTCCAGGGGCCGATGCGTTTCTGCACAATACTGGACTGCGATATCAATTACAACAACGAGGGCATGGTCCTGCAAGCCATATCGGATATCAGGGTCCAGGGTATAGAGTTCGGGATCGACATGAAGGCCATGGAGATGCTCGATGTGGAGAACTGCTCCTTCTCCGATTGCATGGTATATCGAAATGGAGAGGGGGTGTCGATGGAAAATGTCACAGGATGCACTTTGAAGAGGTTCGAATTCATCGGATCGGGTTACGGCGTCCGCCTTACATCTTCCCATGACAATCTGCTGGTCGAGAACACCTTCACGGGATCGAAGTCCTTCGATATGATGATCGGAAGTCCCGAAGATCCTTCTTTATCATCGGATGGGAACCGGATCTTTAGCAACCTGTTCCAAAAAGATGCAAAGAACCTGCCCTCGGTCCATGATAACGGTAATGACAACCTGTGGCACCATCAGGGGCAGGGAAACACATGGTCGGGGTGGGAGTGGGACGACAAGGATGGTGACCTGATAGCCGATTCACCATTCGAGATAAACGGCACTGCAGGGTCAAAAGATATGTTCCCCACCTCAGACCTTGCCCCGAGAATGATCGACGGGACCAATGAGGTTATCGATACGTCGGAAAATGGAGAGGAAGGTTACTACTGGTATATTTTCATCGGAGTCCTGGTGATCTTCACCCTGCTTTCCGTGATCGTCTTGTTGAAGAAGGATAGAAGCAATGGCTGATCCTCAGATGATCTTTCCAGTGCTTGTCACCGTGATCCTTGTCCCGTCGATGTTGTAAGTCAGCTCGATGCTCTTTTGCTCGAGTGAGAACTTGTTCACGACTATGGTATGGTAGATCCCGTCGATTATCCGGATCGACCTGAGCTCTATGATGCCGTCGAACTTGTCTATGACCGACTGCATCTCCCTGTCGTCAAGGATATCTGCCATTAGGAATACGACCACTATGCCTTTTTTCATGGCGATGTCCCTGATCATTATTATGAAATCACCGGTGTCGCTGATACCGAACTTCTCGATGAAGAAGGTCAGGGGATTGATCAGAACCCTGTTTACCTTGTTCTCATCGAGCTCCCTCATATGCTCGATGATCCTTGCCGGAACGGCGTTGATGAAGAACTTCGAATATTCCGGACATGCATCTATGAAATCCAAGCCGGAAAGGAGCTTTGGATCTACGTTCTCATGCATGAGCTCCAGTATCTCATCGCTGGAGGCCTCGACATCATAGAAAGCGACGTCTTCGCCCTTCTCCAATCCGTCAAGGACGAACCTGTAACCGAACAGGTCCTTTCTCGAGCTCGGGTCGCCCACATAGAGGATGATGGTACCTTTCCTGAAGCCACCCTTATGGAGTGATTCATCAAGTGCCGTGATACCGCTCGAGACAGTGCCTTTGTGCCCCTTGATGGATGCCATAGCGAAGTGAACCGTTCATTTCTATTTAGCTTTACTCAGACAATTATGTTTTTATGAAATGAGTTTGTTCCTTCCACGAGTGCGATGATCGACCAGGATATCCTGTTCAGGGGAGGCCTCATGCTGGCCGTTCTTTTTCTTGCCGGCATTTTCGGAGCTTCCCTGGGAGAAAGGATGGAAGTGGATCCCAAGGAACAAGCAGAGGACATCATCCTTGAGCTGGCGTCCATCGTGTCAACCCTTCACCAGATGGAGCCTGGCTCGTCATTGGAAGTGTGCTTCGGTGATCCGTCCGGGGCTGACAGACATTCACTCGTCCTCCCCTCAAGGATCGGCGGGGACCATTACGAGATACATCTCATGCCTGGTCTATTGATGATAAAGTCCCCCGCCTTTATGGCCTCTTTTGAATTGGGCGCCTGGTTCGTGCCTTCATTACCACCCCTTGTTGCAGCCCTCGGCCCACCTTCGATATACCGCGATATATCCGTCATGGCTGGCGGGTATGTCGTCAGCACTCCTGTCGATGTGGTGATCGTCTATCCGGCATTTTGCAGGGAAGGCGAGGTCTTCATCTTTCCCGAGGACCTGACGGAGCCTCCGATCCCACAGGGTGTCCAGGACCTTGTAGACCTTATTGAGGATAGCGGTGAGCTAACACCCGGTTGGAATTTGGAGGCAACGGTGGAATGCAGTGACATCCTCGCTTATGACCATCCTAAGGTACTGATCAGAACTCTTTCTCCATCGATCGCTGCAGGGTCATGTCCGTGCCCGATACTGCTTCCGGATGGTTTCGAGATGGGACCTGAAATCCTGTCCAGATCCAACGGCTCCATCAGGTTCTACAAGGAAGTGGTGATCGGAAAGAACGGGATCATGTCGATAGAGGTCGGTTCGGAGCTTGTCTGATGTTCATATCCGTCCCTTGGCCCGCAGGTCATCGAAATACCTCGACACCTTCGGCTTCAGTTCAGGGTTTAAAAGTGCAACCTCAAGGTTCGCCTTGAGCCAGTCGGATGTGGAACCGATGTCGACCCTCTGTCCCTGGACCAGCACGCCGTAGAGCCCTTTGGTATGGATGTATCTTGCCAGGGAATCTGTAAGCTGGAGTTCACCTCCCGCTCCTTTCTTCGATTCCTTCAGCCATGCGAAGATGTGCGGGTCGAGTATGTACCTGCCGATTATGGCCATTCGCGAGGGTGCATCCTTGATCTTTGGCTTCTCCACCACGTTCTTCAGTTTGAAAAGACCAGGCCCTATCTCCTCGCCGGGATCGACTATGCCGTACCTTTCCACATGGTCCTCCGGGACGACCTCCAGGCCTATGACCGGAGCTCTTACCTTCAGATGGGCTTCCCATAGCTGCTTTATAGCAGGAACCTCCGACACGATTATATCGTCCCCGAGGAGTACCGAGAAGGGTTCGTTGTTTACGTAATTCTCCGCACAGAGAACCGCATCTCCGAGACCTTTCTGCTCTTTCTGCCGGATGTAGAACAGGTCTGCCAACTGTTCGATCCCTTCGAGTTCTGCAAGTGCCTTGGTAGCACCCTTTTTCTTCAGGGCAAGCTCGAGTTCGATGTTGCGATCGAAATGGTCCTCCATAACCTTCTTATTGCGGTTGGTTATGATGAGTATCTGGTCGAATCCTGAGAAAGAAGCCTCTTCGACAACATACTGGATGGCCGGCTTGTTGAGAATGGGCAACATTTCCTTCGGTTGGACCTTGGTCATCGGAAGGAGCCTGGTTCCGAGACCTGCTGCTGGGATGACCGCTTTCATCGTATTGCACCTTTCCCTTCCAATGAGTTCGATATATTAACATTTTCTTTCCCATGGATCACATGAGATGAGCGGACCCGCCAGAGTGCCCGATCCTCTTCATGAAATGTCCTGCCCACCTCTCCTCCATCAGGGCAAGTATGACAAAGGAACCGTTCTCGAACACCTCGCTTTTTATGATGGCATGCTTCCTCAAGGATGCTACGATCTCATCACTCCCTCTGGAGACCGGGATCCTCAGGGTCACTTCCATAAGTGGGGGTAGAAGCTCCTCTACGACCTCGATCAGATCATCGATACCCGTTCCGTTCAGAGCAGAGATCGGTACCGTTCGCTTCACCATCCTCCTTTGCGGCCCCGTCAACCGCTCATCGATCAACGAGGACCATTCCTCTTCGGACAAGGGATCCAAGAGAAGGTCGATCTTGTTGACAACCAGGACTATATTCCCAACTGTCCCCCCCTTTCTGAGTATGTCCAGGGAATCCCCTAGCTTTCCAGTGATCGTTTCGACAGGTTCCGAGCCGTCTATCACGAGCAGAACGACATCCGCTTCAAATATCTCCTCCAGGGTGGACATGAAACCTTCTATAAGCCAGGGAGGTAGGTCTCGAATGAATCCAACGGTGTCCGAAACCAGGCACCCCCTCTTCCCCTTCATACGCCTGGTAGTTGTGGCGATAGTCGTGAACATTTCTCCACCGACCTCCGATGTCCGATCATCATTGGACGGGCCGATGATCCCGTTGAAAAGTGAGGATTTTCCTGCGTTCGTGTATCCGGCGATCGATACGAGGTGCGCTCCCTTTCTCCTTCTCAATGCCCTTTTATGCCCCCTTCGGGTTCTCTCCCCTTCCAGCTTCCGCTTCAGGGAGGCCATCCTCCTCTTGATCATATCATGGTAGTAGTTGACAGCGTATTCACCGCCCGCCATGAAACCCGGTCTCTCGGTAAGGGTTCCCTGATGGATGTATTCCTTCAGGACGGGAAGCTGATACCTCAGGTCGGCTATCTCCACCTGCATCTTTGCCTCTGGACTGCTGGCGTTGTTCCTGAAAAGGTCCAGGATGATCCTGGTCCTGTCGGCAACTTTCTTTCCGGTCCTGTGCGAGATCCCAAAGACCTGGGAAGGGGTCAGGTCAGAAGCAGTGATGATGAATTCTTCTTCGAGGCTCCCGACCTCGTCCATCTTGCCGGGACCGAGGTACAGCCGGGGATCGGGTTCGCTCTTCCTCTGTCCGATCTCTGCCACGATCTCATAGCCGGCTGAAGCGCAGAGCTCGAGCATCTCCGGGACCTTGTCCATGTCCTTTGAGATCCAGACCAGAACTGCCGTTGGTCCGGGAACTCCCTTTTCCATGGGGCTGAATGCCTACACCGTAATGAATATTTGCGGCATCTTAAGTGTCGGCAACCATGTTTCTTGAGTACGAAAAACATTAATAACACGCCAGGACCTGTTTTCATTGGCGATGGCTTAGTTCCATAAGGACAGGGCTTCGGCAAAGCCCTGTCCACCATTATAGGCGAGAAGGTGTTAGAATGAGATCACGTGGTATTGCACTAGTACTTTTATCGCTGGTTCTTGTATTTTCTTATCTGAATGGCGGTTCATCTGGTATAGGTCCCGCCCTGAAGATGGAAGACCCCTTTCCCGGTACCGGGCAGCCATGGTTGAACTTCACGTTCCTTGACCATGATGCTGTGGATTTCGGTTCGACGGCATTCAGGGTATGGGATGATGAACTGGTGGTATTCATAGAGGCATTTCCGAACCAAACATATTGTGATTGGGACCCTGAAACCATCTCAAGGGCCGATATCATCATCCAGAACGTTCATGGGCATGTCTCTCATTATGATCCGGATGAATGCGCAACCGTGGCCCTCAACACTGGAGCGTTCGTTGTCGGGAATTCCCAACTCAAAAGCGATATGACCAGCCGGGGCGTATCATCGAGCAAGATAGTCGAGATATCCCCGACAATGGGTGGCAGGGTGATGAAGTCGATCCCCTCCCTGGGAGTGAACATTACCGCCTACGGAATGGAGCATACCTTCATGAGCGGGACCAAGGTGGATACGTATCTTGTCGAGATGCCTAGCGGTGTTCTCTGGTACCATGGCACCTGTTCCTCGGGATCGACCACGATGTCCTACATGTCCAATTTCGATGAGCTCAAGGGTACGGATGTCTTGATAGCGGATACTGACATGAACTTCGGGACCCTGAACACGAACTACTATCCCGAGACGTTGGTCAAGGACCATGATTTCAATTCTCCCCCGGCCATGCCAGCGACGGTCTATGAGAACTATCCAAACATCCTCAAGCAGCTTAACCACAATGACACCTATCAGTACATAAGACCCGAATACGAACCCGTCCTGGAAGGTCCGACCATCGATCCTTCGACCGGTGATCCTTTCACAGAGTTCACCTTTTCGATCGTTTACAAATACAGACCCGACAAGGCGCCAACCAGTGCCGAGGTGGTGATCGATGGGACCACCCATACGATGACGACAAGCTCATCGACCTTCAGGACCGGGGCGACATTCAGCTTCAAGACCACCTTGCCAGCTGGTCAGGTGGATTATCATTACGAGTTCGAGGTCGACGGCAAGCAGGTTCGGTATCCTGCTGTCGATGAGCTCCAGGGCCCGCAGGTGAATGCAATACCCATATTGAGGGATGCTCTTGTCACGCCTCCGGAGGGTGATGACGAGACCGAGTTCACATTTTCAGTGTATTATGAAGATGCTGATGGTGACCCCGCCATCGAGAGATATCTATTCCTCGACGGGAGCAAGGAGACCATGAAGGCCGAAGGCACCGATCCTTTCGCTGGTATCAACTATACGTTCACAACCGGTTTGACCCTGGGCCCGCATGATTACCATTTCATCTTCAGCGATGGCAAGAACCAGGTCCGTTTCCCCGAGGAAGGGGATCTCGAGGGTCCTGACGTTGTCAGGGCGAACTATGCCCCTGTCCTATATTCGAGCGAGTTCGATCCTCCTGTGGGTTATAGGGGAACGTCCTTCACCTTCGCAGTGAAATACAGGGATACCCATGGCGATCCGCCCACGAAAAGCTCGATCCACCTGGATGGGGCCGAGTACACCATGAAGTCGATGGGTACCGATTACAAGAAGGGCGTGTCCTTCATCTACAGGACCGAACTTGATCTTGGTGAGCATTCGTTCCATTTCGAGTTCAGCGACGGGGCTTTCGATGTGAGGTATCCTTTGGACGGGGAGACCGAGCTTGAAGGTCCAAGGGTGGATAACAGGGATCCGACCGCCGTGATCAGCCATCCGGTCCAGTTTTCGGAGTTCGCGGACGACGAGCTTGTTCTCCTGGATGCATCCAACAGCTCCGATCCTGACGGTGATGGTCTAAATTTCACATGGACGTCCAATGTAGATGGCGAGCTGGGGAGGGGAGTGATGGTACAAACCCTGCTCTCACCTGGACAGCATTTGATCACTCTTACTATTGACGATGGATTCGGCGGGACCGCTATTACGGAAACCAGCATAGTGGTCACCCATTTCGAGGCAGTCCTTTTGATCGAGCTGGAAAAATCACCGGACGAACCGGTCGAAGGCCAAGAGATAACGGTAAAGGCATCGGTATCGAACGCCGGGAACAAGGCCGCGGAAGAGATGACACTATCCTTCCAGCTTGATGGTTCGGAGATAAAATTGCAGGCCATATCAAAGCTTCCAGCCGCTTCCTCCAAGACTTACGAGGCCACCTTCATTGGCACTTCCGGGGATCATGTGATGCTGGCGGAATTGACCGGTGGCGTTCATGTATATCTCAATTTCACCGTACTGGAAAGACCCCCCCCGGTAGCTGAAGCAGGAGAAGACCTTACCATCGATCTCGGGGACAAGGTAGTGCTGGATGCTTCAGGATCCACCTTCAGCGGATCACTTGTCTCGATACTCTGGGATTTTGGGGATGGTCAAAATGGTTCCGGAATGGTCGTGGAGCATGTCTATCACCAGCCTGGGACCTACAACGTAATCCTCACCATTGTCGATGATCTTGGAAAGAGTTCGTCCGATGGTGTGATCATTGCAGTAGTGGACCCCATACCAGTGGTCGACACTCCCAAGGATAGCGGGGGTACAAGTGCTGGTTTGGTGGCCGGGGTCTTGATCGGCGTAGCTTTGATCATCATCGTTGCACTGGTCCTTTCAGCCTTGCTTGTCATGAAAAAGAGAAAGTTATCCAGTGCCCCAGACCCAGCATCGCCAATACCCATTCATCAGCAAGGCGGCCCTGTTGTGCCTCCGATGGCATCCGATCCTCAACAAACGCAAACCTTCGGTGTTCAGTCCGGGGTGATGGATCAGTACAGTTCGAAGTGATCATTATAATGGTTTTTTTTTTAAAAGGAGTTAGGGGCCCGTATTCCCCCGAAAAAAAAGATTTCGGGCCCCTACAGAGTGCATCCCATTTCGTTTCCCATCTCTTCGTTCTTTCCCCGAGATAGATCACTGGTTAACGTAATCCCGATACACGTCCTCAAGGATGTCGGACGTCTTCTTTTCGGCCAATATCTCCATCCTCTGCTTCTTTCTTTGGACCAGGTCATCGAAGTCGATGCCGTCAAGTCCGTTGCGGACGAACTCGAACAATCCATGGTCCCGGTCCCTGAAGTGGCCAAGGTCTACCAGCTTGTCTACCATGGCGACCATGCCGTCTGGCAGGTCCACAACGACTCCCGGTCTCTCCTCTTCAGGTTCCTTTGTCATCAGATCGATAGCAGCGCGAATGGCACCTGAGCGGTTCTTGAACTGTCCCTGGTTAACGAGGAAATCGAGGGCGTCGGCCTGATCGGCAGTCAGCCTTATCGTCACCTTGTCCGCCTTTTCCATTTTCACATCCTCGTCCAAACCGGCTGCTACCTCTCCTAATATGTCTGACAAATATAAAAAAATGTCGGACAAATCGATGGTTTTGACAGTCAAAATTTAAGTTTGACCGTACATTTTCCATTCCACGTAGTACATTTTGTCGGATACTTTTGGGCCCCCCCGGGGAAGTATAAAAACAGACATCCCTCACTGACGGGTCGATGGATGACTTAGCTAGGAGGCTCTTTCGACATCAAAGGCTCCTGTCTCCGGAAGCCCATAATACCCTTGCAGGCACACCGGGTCTGATAGACAGGCTTGAGATCGTCCTTGAGAACGGGGCCGATCTTCCTTTGGTAATAGAGCGCTCCCATCTGGAGGACCTGGGACTGATCAAGGTAGCAGACCTTGGAATGGTCAAGGGAGGGGGTCTCCTCGAGAGTATAGCCTCGGACAAGGTGGCAGACAAGCCTTCAAGACCTGAGAGGGTTAAAGGGATCGGGAAGGAGGTCATGGAGGTCAAGGAGGCCGAGACACCCTCAGCTCTAAATACCGTCAACATAAAGCCTTTAGGGTCCGGGCTCCCCCGTCTCAAGGACGAGGTCTCTGATGATAAGTTCGGCATGTCGGGGATCGCAAGGTCGATCTCCGGTGCTATCAGGATAGGAGAGAAGACCCCTGTGAGGATCTCCAGATCCTCGGGTCCAGGCGGGAAACCAAGACCTTTGGCAGCAGAATACGAAGGAGAGCTCAAGGTCCTCAAGGACCCCGGGGAAAACATGGGCGGACAGGGTAAGATCGACGATTTCAGGAAGCTCTTCATGGATCGTTACAGGTCGCTCAGGGAGATGCTGGTCACCCAGTACGGTGCCTTATCCTCTTGCTACGACATCGGGGACCTAAGGGGGGCCGAGGATGCTGTGGGCTTCATAGGGATCGTTGAAAGCGTGAGGACCACGAAGAACGGTCACCGCATGGTCATGCTCGAGGATATGACCGGTGGAATAAGGGTGCTTCTTTCGAAGAACAAGCGAGAACTTGGGCCCGTGAACATCGTCAATGATGAGGTAGTCGGAGTGGTCGGCAAATACAAATCGGGAGATGGTAGGGGCGGGCCTATAGTTTTTGCAGATACCATCTACAAGGTGGATGTCCCAGGACATCATCGCAGGAGAATTTCCGAGATAAAGGGCCTCTCCGCAGCATTCACTTCTGATATCCATATCGGTTCCAGAATGTATCTCGACAAGGAATGGAAAAGGATGACCAGATGGCTCAAGGGCGAGGCCGGTGCCTCATTGCCGGCCAAGGACGGAAGCAGGGTCAAATATCTTGTCCTTGCGGGTGACCTCGTGGACGGGATCGGAACATATCCGGACCAGGAGAAGGACCTTGCGATAAAGGACATCTT
>JBLIRH010000010.1:0-57578 GCA_049472215.1 Thermoplasmatota archaeon
AGCCCAAGTTCGTAGGCCTCCTGGGCCGAAATGTTGTCACCCGTTAAAAGAAGCTCCTTGGCCCTCATCCTTCCGATATGTCTCGTCAGTCTCTGGGTTCCGCCGAATCCCGGGCTGATACCGAGATTGATCTCGGGCTGTCCGATCTTGGCCCTGGTCGATGCTATGGCTATATCGCAGGCCATCATGACCTCGCATCCTCCTCCAAGGGCGTATCCGTTGACCGCTGCGATAACAGGAAGTCTCGAGGCTTCGATCTTGTTCAGAAGGTTGTGTCCGTACTCCGCGAAGACCTTGGCCTGGAGCGGGGTCAGGTTCAGCATGTGCTTGATGTCCGCACCCGCGATGAAGGCCTTTCCCTCGCCAGTCAAGATCACCACGGAGATCGAGGTATCCGTCTCGAGCTCGGTGACAGCGTGCATCATATCTCTCAACGTCTGCTCGTTGAGGGCGTTCAAGGCTTCGGGCCTGTTGATCTTTAGGACGGCAACCTTGCCGTGTCTTTCCAGGATAACGTTCTCGTATTCCATCTATTTCACCCCTGCGAATAATCGTAGAAACCCCTTCCGGTCTTCCTGCCGAGATAGCCCGCCTGCACCATCTTCTTCAGTAGCGGGCAGGGTCTGTACTTGGAATCATTGAACCCGTCGTAGAGGACGTTCATTATGCTTAAGCAAACATCCAACCCGATGAGGTCGGCGAGCGCCAGGGGACCCATGGGATGGTTCATTCCGAGCTTCATGATCTCGTCGATGTTCTTGGGCTCGCCCACGCCCTCCATCACGCAATACATGGCCTCGTTCAGCATCGGCAGGAGCAACCGGTTGGCCACGAAGCCGGGGTAATCGTTGCACTCCACCGGGGTCTTGCCCATCTTCTGCGAGAGCTCCAAGGTTGTTGCCAGGGTCTCATCGCTGGTGGCAATGCTCCTGATGACCTCCACGAGCTTCATCCTCGGGACCGGGTTCATGAAGTGCATTCCGATGAACTGCCCCGGCCTCTTAGTCGCCGATGCCAGGTCCGTTATCGGGATTGTCGAGGTGTTGGAAGCAAATACCGTCTCCGGCTTGCAGATCCCATCCAGCTTCGAAAAGAGCTGTTTCTTTATCTCGAGGTTCTCGACGATCGCCTCGATGATCAGGTCGGCGTCTGCGAGCTCATTGAGGTCCACTGCTCCCCTGATCCTTCCCTGGATCGCCTCCATCTGGGCGGCTTCCATCTTTCCCTTCTCGACACTTCTCGAGAGGAACTTCCCGATCTTCCCCAGTCCGCCCTGGACGAACTCGTCCTTGATATCGTTCAGAACGACCTCGAATCCGGCCTGGGCCGAAACGAGCGCTATTCCATGTCCCATCTGGCCTGCGCCAATTACCCCTATCTTCTTCACTTCCATCTCTCTCACCTTTCAATCTCTCTCCACTATCATGCTCACGGCGTTGCCACCGCCTAGACAGATCGTCGCCATTCCCCTGTGCTTTCCGAGCCTCTTCATGGCATGGAGCAGCGTCACCAGTATCCTGCTTCCACTTGAGCCTATCGGGTGGCCCAATGCCACCGCTCCGCCGTTCACGTTGAACTTCTCCTTGGGAATATTGAGCTCCTTCATCAGACCCACCGAAGCGGACGAGAAGGCCTCGTTGTGCTCCACAATGTCAATGTCATCAATGGTGAATCCGGTCTTCTCCAGAAGCTGTTTCACGCCGGGGATCACGGCATACATGACAAGCTCCGGCGCCACACCCACGGTGTTATAGTCCACGATCTTCCCCAGGATCTCAAGCCCGAGCTCTTTTGCTTTCTCCTCGGCCATCACAACAACTGCGGAAGCTCCGTCGGTCAGCTGGGAGGCGTTCCCCGCCGTTACCACCCCGCCTTCCTTGAAGAACGGTTTCAACTTGGCCATTGCCTCCACGGAGGCGTCGTACCTTATTCCCTCGTCCTTGTCGAAGATGATCGGGTCCGCCTTTCTCTGGGGGATCTCCACGGGGACGATCTCGTCCTTGAAGAAGCCCTCGTTCGTGGCCGTGGCCGCCTTCAGGTGGCTCCCGACCGCAAACTCGTCGATCTCTTCCCTGGTAAGCTCGCATTTCTCTGCAATGATCTCGCCGGTGTTCCCCATATGGAAATCGTTGTAGACATCCCAGAGTCCGTCCTTCACCATCGAATCTATAATCTTGCCGTCGAAGAGGCGGTACCCGAACCTAGCCTGGTCAAGTATGTATGGGCAGTTCGTCATGCTCTCCATTCCGCCCGCAACGATGATGTCAGCGTCCCCGCACTTGATCGCCTGGGCCGCAAGGATCACGGCTTTCAACGAAGATCCGCAAACCTTGTCGACATGGAAAGCTCCTACCTCCACGGGTACGCCTGCGCCCAGAGAGGCCTGCCTGGCCACATTCTGCCCCTGGCCCGCAGACACAACATTGCCCATGATGACCTCGTCGACATCCTCCGGCTTGATACCGGCCTTATCGATGGCCCCTTTGATCGCGATGCTCCCAAGCTTGGTCGCCGTAAAATCCTTCAATGCGCCAGAGAACTTTCCCTGGGCCGTTCTGACCGCCGAAACGATTACTGCCTGTCTCATAAAGATACCTACCTCGGAGAAATCCCCGCTGTATTGTGATTTCCTGATAAAACATTTCCTATGACCCACCTCTCGAGGCCTACCTGGACCATTTGTCGCCTGTAAAAGGTGTCCCAAGGTGAAAAGAGGCCGTTTGTACGCACATAGTGGAGAAATGTTTATAAGCGCTCAATCCAATTTATTCAGTCGGTGGTCTGGGATGAACCGAATGATAAGGTCTGACTCGAGCATTTTCTCGCTTCAGATGAAATGCTTCTATATCAGCGAGGATTACAAACCCCTTATCGAAAACAAAGGCAGGGAATACATCAAGGACATTTTCGAAGACTGAACCTCAAAATTTTTAAAATACAATAGGGACTTCGACATGGATGTCGACCTATTGGAGGAAACAAGTGCAGACCGGTCCAGATATTTTTGATATCGCCGTGATAGGCGGGGGTCCAGCCGGAACTTCCGCTGCCGCAGTTGCGGCAAGGACGGGCATGTCCACCATTCTGCTCGAGGCAAAATCCGAGATAGGCACCCCGGTCCAATGCGGGGAGGGACTTTCCGACAGGGCGCTGAAGTATTCCGGGTTGGGTGATGGCAAGTGGATCGTGCACCCTATCGACGGCTACCGACTTTTCTCCCCTTCCGGGGGGTATGTGGGGTCGAAGACCAATGGTTTCAGCATAGACCGTCATCTATTCGATTCGGAGCTTGGCAGGATTGCCGAGGCGGAGGGGTGCATCATGCGCCTGTCCGCTAATGTTGTCAGCGCGGACAGGGAGGGAGACCACTGGAAGCTTCGAACCAAGGATGGTATGGTCCAAACCCGGGGGGTCGTTCTCGCAACGGGTCCGATGTCGCATCTGAACAACACCTTCGGCCTTACAAGGAACATCGAGATGATGAGGGGGATCGGGGCAAAGATCTCGAGGAAGGATGCCTCCACGAAGATGGATTTCTATGTCAAGGAAGAGCTCCAGGGGGGTTACGGGTGGTATTTCCCAAGAGGGAAGGAGGTCAACATCGGGATCGCCGCAAGGAATGACCTGAAAAAATGGTTCGAATGGTTCAAGAGAAGACTGAACATCAAGGAGAGCGAGATCATCTCGTACCACGGCGGCATCGTCCCGGACGGCGGACCCATCGAAAAGTTCGTAGGGGACGCTGTAGTGGCCGCCGGTGACTGCGGAGGTTTCAGCCATCCTGTCTCGAAAGGGGGGATATACTGCGCCATGGTCTCGGGACGGGAAGCCTCAAAGGCAATGGCTGAACATCTTTCAGGCAATTCACGTGCCCTTCCTGACCTTGACAGAAACTTGAGGTCCCACCCCGGTTTCTCCATGGCGAACATCAAGAGGCGCGACTTCCTGGCCTCGCTGAGCGACCGCGACCTCGACGGGATCACCTCGCTGGCAAAGGGCCGTGACATCCAGACGATCGACCGAAAAAGGATCGCACTTGAAGCGATTACAAGACCCGACCTCTATCCCTTGATAAAAAAAGGCTTGACGATGGTCCAGAAGGGAAGGGACTGGCTGGACTACACTTTCTGATCCTTCAATGCTTCCACTACGAACCGATAGAGGTAGAAGGAGCCTGTCGCAAGTCCGATCTCACCCTCTCCGATGCTCTTTCTCCATAGGCCGATACCATCATTGATGTCCGGGCGGATATGTATGCTGTCCACCCTTGTTCCTGCCATCACGATCCCTTCGAGAAGTTTCTTCGGGATCATCGACCTCTCGTAAGGAAGTGATGTAAGGACCATGGAGCCGATGTCGAGGTCCAGGTTCCGGAGGAAATCGGCGACCTCCTTGTCCTTCATCATCGCGAGGAGAAGAACTACCTTCCCATCCGGATGTATCGATCGCAGTGAGTTCGCGATCGACCTTGCGGCCTCGATGTTGTGTCCGCCGTCGACGTAAAGCTCCTTCTTCCCGTCGGTGAACCTCTCCATCCTTCCGATCAGCCGGACCTTTGCCAGGCCCTTCCTGATCAGTTCCTTCAGATGGTCGGTCCGGTACTCCTGATGGATCCCGTCCGTCTCCCCCGAGATCAGGCTCGTCAGGGCGCTCGTGTCCCCTTCCTTCAGGCGCGAGTGAGATAGACCGAAGGGAAGCACCAGCAGTGACAGGGAGACCGCTATTGCCGCATTGATCGCTTGATGGGGTCCCATTAGCGGAACGTCGAATTCACCGGAAACTATCTCGTCCAGGAGTCTGAACTTCGGCTCAACCTGCCCGCGGTCCCTCGGTCCGACTATTTCGAACCTCGCCATTGTCCCCATGTTCCCGGTATCTCCGGAGACCGAGATGATCCTCCAGTCGGGTATATTGTAGGACGAAAGGAGCTCCATCTTCCTCGCAACGCCCTCCCTCGTGGAGACCAGGACCACAGGGCAGCCGTTATGAGTGCACTGGTCAAGTATCGTCCTCAGGCACCTCTCCCTCTCCTCGAGGAGGGAGCAGACCTCGCCCACGACGACCGGGGTGGATGGCTTTATGATCCCGCATTTCTCAATTGTTATCGAGACAGGGTCGTCCCCCAGATGCTCCATGTGGTCCATGGATATGCTGGTGATCGCTATGGCCTGGGGTTCCAGCACATTGGTAGCATCCCATCTCCCCCCCATTCCAACCTCGGAAATGTTGACATCGACCCTTTTCCGTTCCATCAGGAGCATCGAGGCGGCAGTTACAAGCTCGAAATAGGTGGGCTCCTCGTCCATTTCGACCTCCATCACCTGCGACATGGCCTCTCCGAGCTCATCCTTCTCTATCTCGGAGCCGTTGATCCTGAGCCTTTCCGTGATCCTCAGAAGATGCGGGCTCGTGTAGAGACCGGTCCGGAGCGGGAACTCGCCCAGGACCGATTCTACGATGGCGGCGGTGGACCCTTTTCCGTTCGTCCCCCCGATATGAACGGCAGGGATCGAAAGGTGGGGGGACCCGAAGTGGCGTAGGACCCTATCGATCCTGCCCAGGCCCGGATTGATATTGAAATATCCCCTTGACTCGAGGTACTCGAAGGGGTCCATGCCGCCTGAACGGTTACCGGATATTTAACCTGGATACACCACGAAATGGTAAAATCCACCCTAACCTATCCCTATGCATGAAGGAACTGTCGGTCAAGCACCGGGCGCGACTCAGATCGAAGGAGTCGAAAAAGGTCCTGGCCTGGATCCAGGAGGAATGGGGTGTTGCGGACGTTGATGAGATAGATCTTGAATCTGGCACCCTCGACGGCAGGAGGTCCTATATCCTTGACGGGAAGGTCATCGGCATGGAGGAAGAGGGCGGTTTCATGCTGACCCTGAAGGGCATCCTGGAGCTGGCCCCCACCAGGAAATGGGTCACCGTGGACATGGGTGCTGTCCGGTTCCTTGCGAACGGCGCGGATGTAATGGCTCCGGGGATAACCGAGGCCGATCCTGACATCGAGAAGGATGATCTGGTCTGGGTCAGGGACGAGAGGAACCTGAGACCATTGTGCGTTGGAAGAGCACTCATGCCCGGACCGGAGATGGGTCCCGCTGACGCCGGGAAGGCGATAAAGACCCTGCATTACGTCGGGGACCCCATCTGGAATGCCGAGGTCTGAAGTTCCGCCCCTTCACAACCTGCAGGCGACGGACGACCGATATATTAATGGACTATCTCTCCATATCCTATATTGAAGAACCCCCGGAACAGGGAATTGAAAGGAGGTTAGGAAATGACGGTCCCACGTTACGAGAATCTCTTCAGCAATAGGGCTAACAAGATGAAGGCGTCGGTCATCCGTGAGCTTCTGAAACTGACCCAGAAGCCGGATATAATATCCTTTGCCGGAGGCCTTCCAAATCCGTTGGCCTTCCCGATCGAGAAGATCGAGGATATCGTATGTGACCTGCTGAAGAGCGAACCGAGCAAGGCACTCCAGTACGGATCGACCGAGGGCGTTCCTGAGCTCAGGGAGCAGATCGCCCTAAGATTGAAGAAGATCTGGAACATCGACGGCGATGCCGAGAACGTCCTCGTCACAACGGGTTCCCAGCAGGGGCTTGATCTTCTTGGCAGGCTGTTCATTGGATCGTCATCGACCATCATCATGGAGGCACCGACGTATCTCGGGGCCCTCAACGCTTTCAACGTCTACGGCCCCCAGATCATATCCATTCCATTGGACGACACCGGGATCCAGGTGGACAAGCTCCAGGAATATCTCAAGAACGCGGCCAAACACAACATATCCGTCAAGTTCCTCTACACCGTTCCCACGTTCCACAATCCCGCCGGGGTCTGCATGTCCCATCCCAGGAGGAAGAAGATCATCGACCTGGCCCACGAGTTCGACCTCGTGGTCGTGGAGGACGATCCGTACGGTGAACTGAGATACACGGGAGAGGCCCTTCCTCCTCTCAAGTCGCTGGATGACGGTGACAGGGTCATCTATCTCGGAACATTCTCCAAGACGCTGGTCCCAGGTTTCAGGATCGCATGGACGTTCGGACCGAAGTCGGTCATCGACAAGATGGTCATCGCAAAGCAGGCGGTCGACCTCTGCACCCCTCCCTTCACACAATACGTCGCAAAGGAGTATCTGAAAAGAGGCTACATCGACCAGCATCTGAGCACCATAATCTCCCTCTACGGTAAGAAGCAGAGGATAATGGCAAAGGCAATGGACGATTTCATGCCCAAGGAGTACATCAGATGGCCTGTACCCGAGGGCGGGATGTTCCTATGGGCGACGCTGAACGAGAACATCAACACCACCGATATGTTCACCGATGCCATCGAACAGAACGTTGCGTATGTCATCGGGAGCGCTTTTTTCGCCGACGGTTCGGGAACGAACTGCATGAGGCTCAACTTCACTCATCCCGCCGACGACAAGATAGTTGTCGGTGTGGAAAGGCTTGCGAAGGTCGTTGAAGAATGGGGCCGGACGAAGACCAAGGAAGCGGAGATGGCCCTGGAACGTGAGGTCATAACCGGAGTTTGAACGGTTCAGGAAAATAGGGGAGAGAGGATATAATGTACGATGAGGACAGGACCGATGCTGGATGGCATGGTCCTGGCAGGTACCCGAAAAGAGATTACGAACACGATTACGATGTGAGCGGAGGGGGCCTGGACGGAGGTGGTCGGGATACCACGACCTACGGAAGGACGTCTCCGGGTGAACCGCTGGTTAGCGACCGTCCGTACCAGGAACGATACAGACCCTACGACGAAGGCTCACCGGTCAGGATGAGGCGTGTCGAATACTCCAGGGAGGTCCGCGTCGTCCCGAGGGCGAAGGGCGGGACCGTTTCGAAGATAGGATTCATCTTCGGACTCCTTTCATCCGTAATGGGGCTGGTGTTCGTGGGGAGCTTTCTTCTCGATGTTGCACTGCTCCAGATGGGGATCGTCTTTATGATGGGTTGCTGGCTGGGATCGCTTGGTTCGCTGTTCTCCATCACCGGGATCATCCTTGGGATAGTGGGCCTCGCCCTGGGCGCGGGGATGAACAAGTCCAAGGCCGTCTTCGGCCTGATATTCTCGGTCCTCTACTGGGTGATGATGGGAATGTACTTCCTTCTCGTCATGTTCATCATAACATCGTCTCCATGACCTCTCTGGCCGGTAAAGATATAATAGATATGCAACACATTCATGGACGGTCACTTTGACCAGGGGTCGTGTCGAAATGCCTCCCAAGGGGATCAAGAAGAAAATGGAGAAGAAGCCCAGGAAGAAACGCAGGGAAATAGGGGGCATACCCGCCCTCGTGGCCCTGATAGTCTCCATGATAGCCCTCGTCCTTTGGGCGATCTACATACCGTTCACGTTCCACAAGGTAGCATCGCTCCTGTGCCTTGCATTCGTTCTGCCAGTGTGTCTGATCCTCATCATACTCGGGATAATTCTATCGGTGGTCTCACTTTACATAGGTCCGGGAAAACGCAGGATGACCGCTGTGCTTGCGCTCGTCCTCTCCATTGCCCAGGTCATCATCTGGGTGGGGTGGATCATTTTCGGTCTTACATGGAATACATGACGGGATCATCGAGATCCGCGATCGGAAATTGGTGCCATGGGATAGAAATCTCCAAAAAATTCATTATTACATGGTAATATTACGCATCAGGGGGTTTCCAATTGGAAAAGAAGGGCTCAAAGAAGAAAAAAGAGGTAGAGTTCGACGAAGATGATGATGAGGAGGACAAGGTGGAGAAGAAGAAGGTGGAGGTGGACGAGGAGGAAGACGAGGAGGAGGAAGAGGACGAGGATGATGAGGAAGACTTCGAGGAGGAGGAAGAGGAGGAGGAAGAGGACGAGGACGATGATGAGGACCTCATGGAAGAGGATGAGGATGATGAGGAAGACAAACCCAAGAAGAAGTCAAAGTCCAAGAAGAAGGGATCTGAACTCGAAGGCAAGGCCAAGACCGCAGCAATGTTGGCGAAGATCGGAATGTTCTGTGGGATCTTTGCAGTAGCTGGTCTATTGATACGGATCATCCTCGATGTGCTCAACTGGGTCATACCAGGGATATGGTGCCTCACCTGTCTTCTCTGGCCGGTGTTCGCGCTGGGTTTCCTGGCCGCCCTCGCAGCCATCGGATTTGGGGTCGCAAAGATCGTCATGGACTCTAAGGGAGATAAGAAAATAGCCATCATATCGATAGCACTTGGCGCAGGATATATCGTGCTAGCAGTCGTATGGGCGATAGCATCGTTTGTTATCGGCCGCTTTGTTTGAACACCATAGCCCGGTCCATGCCGGGCTCTTTTTTTTGAAAATATTTATAAGGCAATTCCATTTATCCACTTCAAAGTCCGCTGGGGTGTAATAAATGTCCTGGACCATGCAGCAGGTGAGGGAACTCAAGGTGAACAGGTACCTCGTGATAGACGACGAGCCCTGCAAGATAATCGAACTGACCACTTCCAAGCCGGGTAAACACGGCGAGGCGAAGGCACGGATCGTGGCGATCGGAATATTCTCAGGGGCCAAGAAATCCATAGTCTCCCCGGTCACCCACAAGGTCCAGGTCCCATTAATCGAGAAAAGGACCGCCCAGGTCGTGTCCATCCAGGGGACCGAAGCCCAGCTGATGGACATGGAGACCTTTGAAATGTTCAACATCGATATCCCCGAGGAGTTCCGGGACAAGATAGAGGCGGGTCAGGAAGTGTCCTATCAGGATGCCATGGGCCGCAGACAGATCACCAGGGTCTGAAGGGAGAATTATGAGGTCCAACGGTGTGGACCTGAAAGAGGTCGACCCCCTATTCGCGGACGCTCATTCTGATTTCAAGACAGCGAAGTATGCCATTTTCGGTGTCCCGTTCGATGCTACCGTATCACACAGGTCCGGAGCAGCCGAAGCACCTTACCACATCCGGACCGAGACATACAATTTCGAGACCTACCTTTTGGACCTGGATGTCGAGCTCGAGAACATACCGATCACCGATATCGGCGACCTTGTCGTTCAGAACACGTCCGAGGGCCAGTCCAGAATGCTCAAGGATGTCCACAACATAACATCGCTCCTGTTGAACGAGGGAAAGATCCCGCTCATGATGGGCGGGGAGCACTCGATCACGGAGGCATCCGTGAACGCCTTCATGGAGCAGTTCCAGAAAAAGGGAGGGATGGCGGTCATCCTCGACGCCCATCTGGACTTCAGGGACCAGTACCTCGACAATCCCCATTCACATGCATGTGTCACGAGAAGGCTGTTCGAAAGGTGGGGGGAAGATTCGATTTTTATCATGGGTGTCAGGTCCGGCTGTGCAGAAGAGGTCACCGATGCTGACAGGATGGGTTTGAGGTTCGTCACATCCAGGCAGGTCCAATCCATGAGCATATCCGAGATCATCGATGATTGGGACAGCGGATATTCCGTCAGGGACCGGCCGATCTATCTGTCGGTTGACATCGACGCCCTCGATCCAGCATATGCTCCGGGGACCGGCACCCCTGAACCATGGGGGATCAGCTCCTGGGATGTCCTTCGCATAATGGAGGAGCTCTACCGCAATGTCCTGGCAATGGATGTGACGGAGGTCTCCCCTCAGGTCGAGAGATATTCGACACCTGCCCTCGCAGGCAAGCTGATAAGGCAGATGATAGGACTGAAGGAGATGCAGATATCGAACCCGACCTGGCTTGAGAAGATATAGGTTCGGCCCACTCCCTTACCCTCGTTTTATATACTCGTCATTTAAATCATCTTCCGGATGGGGGTAGATTACGAGAGGGAGCTCAAGAAGCTTCTCGAGGGGGACCTGCAGGCCCTGGTCAAGATGAAGAAGACCTGTTCTGGCCTGGAATGCCTCGGCTACGACGTTGCCGAGAGGTACCCTTTCATGGTGATCCGCGGGGCGGGCTCCTTCGGTGTGGACCTGGTCGCATTAAGGGGTGAGCTCTCCTTCCCCATCGAGGTGAAGTCCTCCATCCACCCTAAGATCTACCTCAGCCAGCCCCGTCTAAGAGAGCAGCTCGATCAGTTCCTTGGCGATTGCCAGAGGTCCAATACTTTCCCGATCTACGCATACAGGTTCAAGGGCGTCAGGGGCGATCCCTGGAGGGTGTTCACACTGCCTGTCCAGGGACTTCGGTATTTTTCAAGGGTGCTGAACTCCAAGATCCCGTCCATGCAGCCCACCAGAGGTGGTAACTTCGTGATGACCTGGGAGGAGGGTATGCCTCTCTCAAGCTTCCTCCTGGAGATAAGGAACATAATGAGAGAGGTCGAAAAGCGCTAGTCAAACTTACAAAATTAACCGTTATAATTATATTAAAGATGCATGAATGGTATCACCCCCATGTTGGAGGCACCTTAATGAGATCCCGCTTGGTATCGGTATTGCTATTGATGACCCTGCTCTCCACCTCGATGTTCGTCGTACAGGGTTCGTCGGGTTCGGATACGGACGGGACCAGGGCAGATACGCCCCCTCCCAGGGAGCTGTCCTCCAACGTCACCGGAGGCCTCTACGGGGGCCTGATAACCTACGAGGATGTCGCCCTGATCGTTAACGACAACTCTGATATCTCAAGGGAGATAGGCACATATTTCGCCATGAAAAGGGGGCTCCCCGAGATAAACATAATCAACATATCCGTTCCCGCCAAGGAGATCATCACCGAATCCGAGTACGATGATCTGGCCAGGCAGGTCAAGGACAACCTCACCAAACGAGGTCTCACCGACAAGATAAACTATTTCGTCACGACCAAGGGAGTTCCTCTGAAGGTGACCTCGGGTGAGACCAACATGAACCGCCAGGATTATTACGAATCAGCCTCGGTGGATTCCGAGCTTATGCTCATGGACAGCGCGCTCGAGTACAGGGTCCATGGCCTATGGTGGGAGAACAACCCGTACGCAGGTTCCGATGCCCCGTTCTCACGGGAGGATTACGGGATCAGGCTGGTGACAAGGCTCACGGGTTATACCAAGGAGGAGGCAATGGCCCTTGTTGACCGTGCCGAGACCTCCTTCAATGTTAGGGGGAATGCCTATCTGGACATGGACCCTTCGAAGAACGGGTCAGGGGGATACAGGCAGGGAAATCAATGGATGGTGGATGCCCACAGCTGGCTCATAGCCAGTAATTATACATCATATCTGGAGAATACCAGGGATTTCCAGACCGGGTTCACCGATACGATGGCCTATTATAGCTGGGGGTCGAACGACGGGGACTGGAGCGAGGGCCAGATGACGAACGGTGGTTTCGAGGCCGGGACCGGAACCCAGGCCACCGGATGGACCTACGAGGAAGTGGGGGGTATCGCTTCCAGGATGTCGGAATCGACACAATCCGGATCATGGGCCTTGAAGCTGGAAAGGACCGGAACCGGTGTCATAAGAGCATATCAGGACATCCGCGTCAACTATCCCGATCATCGTTTCATCCTCGACGGGAGGATGAGCATCAGCAGCGTGACATCGCCCGGGGCGAGGATCCTTATCGAGGGTTATGACCAGGGAGCGAGCCTCATCTTCACGCACGAGCTTGCCAATAGAACTGGGAACAGGGGTTTCGATGCGTATCAGGATCCCATAGAGAACCATACGGAGGTCACCTCCCTGAGACTGGTCCTTGAACTCCTGGGCGAGGGTGTTGCATATTTCGACAATATGAACCTACGGGTCGTTCGGCCCCATAACACATGGCTGAACGGATCGATCGCCGAGACGATCGTGTCCACCGGAGGGAGGTCGATGACCTACGGGACCTGGTACGGCCAGTCACTGGTGGCGGATATAATCCGGGACGGAGTGACCGGGATCAAGGGATATACCTGGGAACCGTTCATTACCGCGGTCTCCAGGGCCTACATACTATTCCCCGCATATTACTACGGATACAGCCTGGCCGAATCCTTCTGGATGGGATCGCCATACGTTTCCTGGATGGGAACGGTGATCGGAGACCCGAAATGCACTCCCTTCATCAACGAGAGGCCGGACATGGGACCTGCCCTCGACGAGGACCCCCTTCGTACATGGGTGGACGAGGACGGTATCCCCGGTATAACGACAGTGCTTTACAACAAGGGGAACAGGTCCATCGAGCAGGGAAAGGTCGTGTTCCTCATGGAAGGAACCGCTCAATTCCACGAGGAGCTGGTCGACATACCTGTGGGAGGTAAGGTCGAGATCAACCTATCCTCCAACGATCATTCGATCAAGGGGAAGTACAATTTCACCGTTGTCCTGGACCCCGACAACGAGCAGTGGGAGTATGACGAGAAGAACAACCGGATCGAGGCCTTCCTTGAAGTGAACCACGTACCGCTCCTTACCGTTGAACTTCCCAGGACACAGATCATAAGGACGGACCCGTTGAGCATATTCGTGACCATCGAGGACCTGGACGGGGATGTCTCTCTGGACCTTCTGGATTTCGAGATCATCGGTCCGCTGGGGCTGGAGTACACTCCGTCGCTGAACTGGTCGAACGAAAATTCTACCCTCATGGAAGCGGAATATCTATTCGTTCCGCCATGGGACGCCACACTCGGCTTTCATTCGCTGGAGGTTGCTTACAGGGACGTCAGGGGAAGCTTCGATATCGAGGATTTCGGCCCTGCGATCCGTGTACTCAACGCATATCCGACGGTCAGCGGTAATTTTTCCCTGACGGAGGTAGAACGAGGCGGCATCATCGAGTTGAACCTCACTTGGAGCGATGCTGACACACCGGACGGTTCGCTCGACCTTGAGGTCTTTGCCAGGGGTTCTTCGGGCGTCAGGATCGATCCGGCCGAGTTCGTCCGTTCAACAAATTGGACCACCGCGGTCCTTTTCAATATCCCGGCGGAGGAGCTTGCCGGTAAATGGACGGTCACGGCCAAGGTCCTGGATCGAAACGGAGGGGGTGACGAATGGTCAGGTATTGTCAGGTCCTTCAACAGGCATCCGACCCTGGAGGTCCTGAACGGAACGGGATCGAGGGTGACCAGGCTTCAGTCCGCAAGGTTCGTCCTACTCTACAAGGACCCCGAAGGTCTACCCTCCGGACCTATCAAGGCCAGTGTCTACGGGCCTGAAGGGTCCACATCCGCCAGCGTGGTCTTTACCAAGGAATTGGACCTTGCTTCCAGTGAAGCTGTTGAACTTTTCGTACCGGCCGCAGCCCTTCTCCTGGGGAATTACTCCCTGATCCTGGAATACGAGGATGATGAAGGGGATGGCGGTACCTTGACGACCACATCCGCGTTCACAGTCTACAATATCGTCCCCCATGTGGAAAGTTTCTACATCACCTATCCCTACGGTGAAGGGGTATACGGCGAGTCTTTCTACAGGAGCCGCTCCGTGACCCTTACCATGACCGTGACGGACATGGACAGCATAGGCTGGGGATTGAGTGCAACAGGCAATATTCTTCATTCCGACGGGACCGTCATGTCTGAGCTCTTCTTCGACCTCCGCGGTGAGGATACGTTCATAGCCAAGGTCTTCACCGAAAGCGGCTGGCCCCTTGGCGAGTACGGGATCCATATCACGGTGCGCGACCAGGACGGGGAAACAGCCCAATATGATGTGCCCCTGCTGTTCATACTCGATGCTGAATCACCCTTTCTGCAGACCGGTGAGCTGTTCTTCGATCTCAAGGGGAATGCCACCGTGGAAGCCACTTTCGGGACTGGTCCCGGGGCGACCTCCGTTAGATCGGTAAGGGCGTTCATTTATTCCGATACGGGGGAAATTTTAGGCACTGTGGACTTATTGGACAGCAGCCATTCCGGGTTCTGGAAAGGCATCGTCGGACTCCAGGAGGACCCGGTTTCCGGCGATCTACTCATGGTCGATGATGCCGGCCGTTCCTCCTGGTTCAATGACTCCCTGTCCATCGATATCCAGGAGCAGCCTCAGAAACCAGAGGGGTCCGCCGACGGCACCGATGACGGTGCTCTTACGTTGCTTCTCATCATCCTCGCCGTGGTCCTCGTAGTTGCTGCAATGGTCATAATCCTTGCACTCGTCCTGAGGAAACGGGATGAGGAGAGGATGATGCCCGCGCCCCCTCCGATGCTGGGACTGCAGCCTCAACAGGTCTCGACATTAGGGCCCGTCGTTAGAGAGGCATTGCCCCCGACAACAAGCGGGGGAGCAGGACCCGATGAGATCCCCGCTCCATCGCATCCTCTTCCGCCCGGGGCGGCGCTCGATGAGGGTTCCTCCTATCACAAACCCAGCCAATCAGCTTCGCAGCAGGCCTTCGCAGCGGGGCCCGTGAAAGCGGATTTGGAGGCCCGCGAGGCTTCCACAGATACGGACGGCCCCGTCCCTCCGACGCCGGAGGACCAGACCATGGCCGATACGGAACCTACTAATACACCTAGTGGCGTGGACCCCCCGAAGCTGAATGTTCGAGATACCGACGATACTGACATCCCAGGAGATACTGGACAAGGCGAACCGGAGAGCCCAGAAGGTCAGGGTGGCGGACCCTGATTTCAGGTTCCGGATGCAGAAGCTGAACCGCTCCAAGGTGGAGTCCTTTGCAGGCGTGATAGATTCCACGCTTGAGAGGTACATCAAGGCCTTCCCTTCCTTCAACAGGCTCCCACCGTTCTACATGGCCCTGATCGACCTTCTCGCTCCCATCGATGACATCAGGAGGATCCTCGGAAGGATGGAAGGGATCAGGAAGCAGATCGGCATCATACGGTCGAAGTCCGTAAGGCAGATCGACCGGACCTCCAAGCCGGATTACATGGAGCTGAAGAGGAAGGAGGCATTCGGGAGGATCTCTTCGATGATCAAGGAGCTGGAAGGGGACCTCCTGAGACTTGCGGAGGTCCGGGAGAAGTTCAAACAGCTCCCATCCATACCGACGAAACATCCAACGGTGGTCGTCGCCGGCTACCCGAGCGTTGGCAAATCCCAGATAGTCAGGGAGATATCCACCGCGGACCCGAAGGTAGCCCCATACCCGTTCACGACCCAGGAACTCACGGTCGGATATTTCGATGTCCAGAGGACGAGATACCAGATAGTCGATACCCCCGGTCTCCTCGACCGCCCCTTCGAGAACAGGAACCTCATCGAGAAGCAGGCCATCCTTGCTTTGACGCTCCTTACCAACACCTGTGTGTTCATCATAGATCCCTCCGGGCACTGCGGGTATCCACTGGAGCCACAGCTGGAGCTTCTATCCTCGATCTCGGAGGCTATACCGGAGATGGAATTCATTGTCACCTCCAATAAGTCCGATCTGGAACTGCCGGAAGGTGTCGATAATAAAAAGATCGATCTGATGGTGGGGTCGCTTGGTGAGAGGTGCATAGCCTTCATGAACATCTCCGCTGCTACCGGTGAGGGGTTGGAGGAGCTGAGGCAGACCCTGGTCTCCGTCCTGGAAGCTCATGAGGAGAAGCCCTGGGAACACTTCGCCGAGCAGTGATCCCTGATAACCATTATATATCCATGTCCATTTTTCCAGAAGGTCACTGATAATCTTCCATGGGGGACTCCTGATGATCGGTAATCCAAGAAGGGACGAGAAATTGAAGTGCCCGAAATGCGACATCTACATGAGGAAGCAGGAGATCGAGGTTCCCGGTCTCAACATTACCCTGGATTTCTGCATCCAATGCCACAGCTACTGGTTCGACAAGGGAGAGCTGAACCGCTATATCGGGACGAACGTAGTGGACCGGAACCTCAAGAGAAGGTCAGGTATCGAATCCTGGGGGAAGCCGAACTGTCCAAGATGCGGCGGCAAGATAACCATGAAGTTCATCGAAGAGCTCGAGATCGACCACTGCGAGGATTGCAGCGGTATATGGCTTGATCACGGGGAGCTCAAGTCACTTCAGGAGAAGGACCTTGATTCATTCAAAGAGAAGAGGGTCCAGGAGATCGTCAAGCGCCTCAAAGAGCTTCGGGAAAGAACGATATCATGAGCCGATGAGCTCATCTATCTCGAGGTTCTCTTCCAGGTAGTTGATCACCCGTCTGAGCATCTCCCCCTCCAGCTCGCCATCGAACTTGATGAGGATATCGTGGGTCAGCTCGGTATGGACCTTGTCGACCTTGATAAGGGCCTCCGTGTCCCCCACCTCGTGCTCTATGACCCTGGCCTCGGCCTCCTCCAGTTTAGTGCCCGGAGCCATTTCTTTGATCCCTTTAAGGACCTTTCGCAGGTCCCATTCGTCCTCGGGATGGTCGTAGACGAGTTCACCATTGAACCGAAGCTCCGCCAGGTTCCGAAACTTCGCCTTGGCAAGGGCCCGGAGGACCTTGTCCATCGTCGAAAGCACCTCGAAATCGCCTTCCCTGGGATCTAGGCCTATCAGATGGAGCATCTCGGAGAAGACCCCGGAGCCTTTGTCAACATCATCAACCTTAAGGTCTATCCTGAGGGAAAGGTCCTTGACCCTCCTGACGACCAAGGCCTTCTCCTCCCTGGGCTCCTTTTCCGGTGTGGTTCCCAGTACTGGTCCCGGCATTATACCAAGGAACTGCCCCTCGAGCCTTGCGGAGTGTTTCCTTGACCTGCCGGTGATAGTCTTGAGGTCCTTTTCCACTCCGTATGGTTCCTTCTTTGCCATGCCCGCAAGAACGTCTCCAAGGTATTAATACCACCCCCCAATCCAGCGGTTTTGCACATTTAGAAAGAAATATTACGGAGTATCACGATATTACGTGGGGAGCGCATGGCAGCATTGGAAGACAATCTACACTGGGTCATCATCGCAGTGATAGTACTAGCCGTGTTCCTCTATGCGGTGGTCGTGATCATAACCATCCTGAAAAGGAAGATGAGGGTCCGCAACGCCTCCAGGGAGATAGCGCTCCTGAAAATGGACCTTCTGTCCAAGCAGGCACATCTCGAGAACCTCATCGAGGATTCGGTCCAGTGGTCCCCCAAGGACCTCAAGGAGTACGATCGGACGCTGAGCGACCAGAAGATCCTCAAATCCAAACTTGATTCGGGAATGGTGCTCGCTGACACCAAGGTCAAGAGGCTGGAGCTCGGGAACGAGACATACGAGCTCTTCGAGACCCTTGGAAAGATAAAAAAATACGAGGACAAGCTCTACGGCGAGGGCGTCGCTGACGGGGAGAGGAGGTGAGATGATGGCAAAGAAGGTGAAGAAGAAACCCACCCGGACCATCTCTCCCTCGATGGATCTCAAGTCAGACCTTAGGGCATTCCTGGTCGCTCATCCGGATAGGATAGATGAGCAGGCCTTGAAAGACCTCACAGCCTATATCGAAGCATATTACAAGATCAAATTGGGAAGGGATGAGCTGGAAGCCCTTCTGAAGGAAGAGAAGATCGGCATGGAAGCGTCCAGGAAGGCATATGACATAGAGAAGACCCTGTTCACATCACCCGATCATATCTACCTCGGCTCCTGCTTCTGCCCAGCTTGCACCAGGTTCAAGAGCTACCGCAAGGAATGCCCGTTCTGCGGACACCACGAGATGACGATCTGAGGGAGGCAAGAAGATGTTCGATCCTATACCGGCCGGGACAATGCCCCTTGACGCCGCGTCCTCTGTCTCCGACAATCTCATTTCGATCCTGATAATTCTTGGGGCCGCAATATTCATAGCCGGCATCCTGACGGTGGCATACTACTGGAGCAAGTACTCCTACAGGATAAAGATCGACGAGCTCGAGGCAAAGCACGACAAGCTGAAGAGGTTCGCAAGCTACCAGAAGAGGAAGTCCCTCCGGGATGCCATCACTATGCTCACACCTGAGGAGCGGGAGCACCTGTTCTCGATCTGGGAGGACAACTCCATCGTTTCGAGGAAAGCCCTGTTCAAGCTGAACGAGCTCGAGGACCGCCTGAAGAGGGCCGAGAGGGGCGCCGAGCTAAGATGGGCCGAAACGAGGATCGAGGACGTCAAGGACACTGAGAGGAAGATCTTTCCCCAGGCCTTCCCCGGGAAGAGGAGGAAGGGGAAGTGAAATTGAAACAGGAGAAAAGACCGCTTGACCTCTTCTCCAAGGTCAGGGGGTCCATCAAGCAGGTGCGGAAGCAGGGCGACCCTCCCGAAGAGGACCTCGAGGAAATGGATGGTTTCGTATGCGACCTCTGTCTGGTATCCATCAAGAGAGCCGAGCTCTCCCAGTGCCCTTTCTGCGGCAGATGGATATGCAGGGACAATTGCTATTCGGAAGATGAGCTCTGCTGCAGGTCCTGTGCGGGAGTGATCCGCTTGATGAGGGAATCGGTCGTTCTCGGCGAGCTTGGCTCCCCCCAGGAAGTGTCCAAATCGACGGAAGAACCTAAGGAGAAGAAGTGATAATTCTATTCACTCGCCGGAAATCTTTTAAATCCGCAGCCCGAGACGGTAACATGAGCCGAAGGAGGATATTCCCTGTCCTGCTTGCAGGAGCTTTCATAATTGCAGCAGCAGCGGCGATCATCTCCACCTATGCCGTGCTTGTTGACGATCCTTTCTCCGATCCCGGGGAAGAGGTTCAGGACGGCGGTAATAGATCGGACCCGACCCTGCCGGATCCTGATGACGACGCTCCCGTTGAGGAGAAGGTCAAGGAGATCCCCGGATGGGTCTTCGGCGTTTTCGGGATCGCCATAGGGGGCGCCGTCGCGTTCCTGGTCGGTTCCGGGAACCTCTATCTGAGGTCCAAGAGAGGCGAGAACCTCGTGAGGGCCGACCTTCTCGACCTGATCACGATCAATCCAGGGATCAATCTCTCCTCGATAAGAAGGGAGCTCCAGCTTTCCCAGGGAGCCGTATCCTACCATATCATGAAGCTCGAAAAGAGCGGAAAGATATATTCCGACAAGGGATCGAAGGAGAGGAGGTACTATCCTTCCTCCATGGGGTACATGGCGGCTATGAGACAGTCGCACATGGACGAGATCGAGTCCATCCTGGCCAACGATACATCAAGGAGCATCGTCGGCATGCTAAGGGAGGGGCCGAGGAGCCAGAACGAGATAGTGACCGAATTGAACGTCTCACCCTCCACGGTCCACTGGCACATGGAGAGGATGAAGAAGGCCGGACTCATCTCCAAGGAACAGAAAGGGCGTTCCGTATACTACGAGCTCAATGACCTGATCGATGCCAACACTTGAAAGCTCTTTGCCAGACCGATGGGATGCAGCCTGAACGGTCAATGAACCCAGGGAAAGTTTAAAGAACGACAAGCTTATGATTGGAACGGGTGTAAGGTTTGACGGTCATCGTCCAGAATCCATTGGATGTAATCATATCCCTCGAAACCGACGAGGAGCTGACAGGAAAGGAGATGTTCGCACTGGCGGACGCTCTAGACGGCTACGAGATCGTCAAGGAGATAGAGGACAAGCTCGTGGTGGACATCGTCGAGATATCCTCCGCGGGGGTCTTCGCCGTCCACATCATACCAAAGCAGATGCTGACCTACAAGGACCTTATTTTCTTCATTGAGGACATGGTCGGAAACTCCCTCAAAAGGGAGGACCTTCCCTTCCAGAACTTCAAGGTGAAGAAGGTGCTCTTCCGGACGGCCGAGCTCGGGAAGCCCTCCGAAACAGCCGCCGATCTCAGCGAGATCAAGGAGAAGGTCAACAAGATGTGGAAGGGGTACAAGAAAGACCAGATGAGGTCCTATGCGTGATGGGGGTTCTCGTCGATGAGCGGGGATGACTGGACTTACAGGTTCGGCATCATCGACGTTATGACAAGAAGAGGTGAGCTTCAGCTTGGCGGGGAAAGGTTCCAGCTCCCGGTTCTTCTGGACCCTGCAGACAACGGGGGCAGAATGAAGGTCCTGCACCCGAAGGATGGCTGGGAGAGCATTTACCTGACCTTCGGCGACCTGGAGGCCCCATCTGTGGTCCCTGAGGCGCTTCGGGATGCACTAACGGAAGCTCTGAGGAAAATGGATGCTGCCCCGCTCTCTCCCGTGGTCTGTGCCGCCGGAAAGGGTCTGTTCGGGGGAAAGGGAGAGGCATCCTCGAAATTACCTGTCCGCGTACAACAGTACTTTGGAATTGTGGCTGCTGATCCCAGAAAAGCAGCATTGGCGATCGCTAAGCTTACCCTGAGCGATCCTCTGCGAACCCCGCTCTACTTTCCAGGTCTGATCGATCAGGGGAACCTCGAGGTCCTTTTCTACCTGGGGGTCGAGGTCTTCGATACACTTCATGCAAGGATGGATGCGATGTCGGGACTGTATTATACCGACACAGGTCCGATCCCCTACGAGAGATTGACAAGGACAGGAACGATGCAGACCTCCTGCGGCTGCTCGGGCTGCGATATTTTGAAGGACGGTCCTCCGCCGTCCCTGGTGAAGAGAGCGATCACGGAGCATAATATCGAGCATATGAGGAGGAGGCTGGAGATCGCCGAGATCGCGCTGGAGGAGGGAAGGCTTCGGCAGCTGGTCATGGGCAGGTTGGCGGGAAATCCGGGTTGGGTATCAGCGCTGAGGGCCGTTGAAAGGTCCCTTGGAGCAGAGTTGGACATTTTCACACCATCATACCGGAGCATGGAAAGTACGATGGTCACTTACCGCGACGACCTGACCGCACCTGATTTCACCGCCTGGAGACGCTCCATCGCTGAGAATTACGTCCCCGTAAAGGGACGGAATGTGCTCCTCCTCCTGCCGTGCTCAGCAAGGAAGCCGTACTCGACCTCGCGGACCCACCAGCGCATAAGGGAAGCACTTAAAGGGCTCAAAGGGTGGAGAGGCAAGGTCCAGCAGGTCGTTATCACATCCCCTCTGGGTGCTGTACCTATGGAGCTTGAGGACCTGTACCCGGCCTCTCATTACGATATCCCTGTGACCGGTGAATGGTTCCCCGAGGAACTGGAAGCGTCCAGGGAGCTCGTCTCCTCCATATTCCGAAGGGGCGAGTTCAGGAGCGTTGTCTGTTTCCACCGTGAAGGCGGCGAGTTCTTTCCCCCGGATGTGTCCGGGAAATTGTTCCCCGGGGCCGATCTCTATGAGATCCATTCGATGGCGGATGAGGCGGGGGAGGACCCGTACAAGCTACTCTTCACCACCCTCATGGATGTTCTCCCCGAAGGGAGAGATGCTTCTTATGAGAAAGAGGACCTGTTCTCCCTCGTAAGATACTCTATCGGTGTGGACCTCGATCCCATCAAGGGCCTGGAGGTACGATGGTCGAAGAGGGGCAGGGAACTTCGCAGGGACAAGGAACCTATCATGGTCTTCAAGAAAGGCGGCCCCGTTCCGACATCCTCCGGCGGCAGGCTTCTGTGGGACCTTGTCGTCAGGGATGGTGGAAAACGTGTGGTCATCGACGATTTCCACCCCAAAGGCACCGTCTTCTCGCAAGGGATCGTGAGATGCTCCGGAGAGGTCCGGACCGGTGACATTGTCCTTGTCGGGACGGAGGAGGAATACAGGGGTGTCGGCAGGGCCCTGGTTCCGGGTCCGATGATGACAGGAAGCGTCCACGGACCGGCTGTCAAGATCCTACATTGTGCAAAATGAGTTCCTTATCTGAAGAGCGAATCCAGGGATTCCACATCCCTCACCCATTTGCTGGTTATCCTGGCCAGATCCCTCCTTCTATCCAGGTCGCAGTCCATCTCCAGGTTCCTGCATGCCTCTTTGAGCTTGGATGCGAGGCGGCCCCCCGTGCGGTCCCAATCCGTCAGAACGACAACACGGTTGAAGGGTCCCAGCTCCTCGAACGGTCGTTCCCCTCTTTTTAACTGCTCCAGGAAGGTGATGATCGACATTCCCTTGTTCAGGTGCACGATCCTGAGGTCCACACCTATGGCTTCCAACGCTTTCTTGTCCTTGATCCCCTCCACTATGATCACGGCCCTGCCGTTCTCCTCGTTCAGCAGATCGACCCAACCGATGATCTCCTCGAGCACCTCTTCCTTGGTCCTTGGAAGCATCAATGTGAATTGGTACTTCAATATTGAAAATTTGCCTTAATAACCAGCTGGGTGAACTCTCTCCGAAAGTAATATAACATGGTTCCACGATGAATTGAATAATATTTCCGAAAGGTGTGGTCAATGCTTAGAAACAGTATTGATGGGATGGAGAATATATTCTTCAACGATATCCACCAGAATGCCACCATCATCGTCTACGGGCCCCCTGGCTCCCTGAAATCCGGCATGGTCTTTTCGGTGATGGCGAAATACCTTCAGAAATCTGGTGAGTTCGGGATGTACCTGACGGTGGAGGAGAACACCATCTCGCATCTTCGGAACATGGATTCCCTCGGAATAGAGGTTCCGGAGAACCTCTTGATCTCCGATTACAGCGATATCAGGAGCAGGTTTGAGAACCCGGACAACCAGGACCATCCGGACTTTTTGGATATGGTTGACGGCGTCATAAAGTTCTTCAAGGACAAGGAAGGAGACAATTTCACCGTTTTCGGACTTGACTCACTGGGGGGCCTGTATTCCCTGATAGATACGAACAACCTGAGGGCGAAGATGTTCCACTTCTTCAAGAAGCTCCGCGAATACAACCTCACCTCCTTCATAATCATGGAGACCCCGAGATTCTCCAATATCATCGAAGGCCAGGGTTCCGAGATGTTCCTGGCCGACGGAATAATCGAGATGGGCCCGATCGAGCACCAGCACGATATCCACCTGTACCTCCAGGTGATAAAGATGAGGTCCTGCCATCATTCAAGGAAGAAGCACCTTATCGATATCAGTGATAACGGGATATCCATCCTGAGCCCAGTGGTAAATTGATGATCGACCATATCACCCGCATTGATGCACCCCGGGAGGAAGAGAGTTGGGGGTCCATTCAAAGGTATCCAAGGATACCGATATATCGGAAAGCACCGGGTCAAAGAGCCTTTCGGACAGGGAATTCGAGGTCTTGAAGACCATCATCTCATTCCCCGGCTTCAACAGCAGCCAGCAATCCCGATCATCGGGAATGAACCATTCGACCTTCGTCAATATCAAGGGGAGGCTTCTATCGGAGGGCTTTGTCAGAAAGGTCTACATCCCTTCGCTTTGGGCAATGGGAGGGGATGTCATACATCTGTCGATGGACCACTCTCCGAGAGGTGGATGGGAAGATATTGGCAATGAAGGTCTCTGGTCCTCACGGGAAGGCTCGATCTTCGAGGTCTTCGACGACCAGCTCCATCTCTCCATGAACGTGTTCTCCAATTTCAGGGACCTCTACCTGGCCAAGGAGGAATGGCAGAACGAGATCCTGAAGATGGGTTCGAGGATCCAAAGGGAATCGGTCGAGCTTTCCTGCGAAGGTCTCAGTTTTCTCAACCTGTTCGACCATGCAGGAGTGCTGTCAGAGACCGGCGGACCGATCGAGGACTCCCCTCTGGTGTTCCCGTCAAGGAATTCCGAGATCAGATCATCTGTAACGCAGACGGTACAAACACTGGTGGAGGACCCGGAAGGGACGAGCAAGGACCTTGCAGCGGGCCTGGGTATGAACAGGCAGACCTTCACCATCCTGAAGGAAAGGGCCGAGGCCGATCACCTTGCCATACCAAGATACCTGCCCCGTCTTGGGAAGCTGGGTTTCACTATCATCGGCGTATTCATCTTTCCGCTCGTGGAGAACGCGGGAGCGGACCATATCGATGAACTGCATTCCATCAGCAAAAGTAACAGGGGCCACATTTTCTTCGACATGCTCTCGCTCAATACCGAGGTCATTTTAACTGCTCACCGGAATTTCGATGATTTCCAGTCAAAGGTGAGGACCACAATGGCCGAGCATGTTCAGAGAAAACTCATCTCGAGGCCGCCGATCGTCGCCCCCATCTGCCTTCAGGAAGGCAGGTCCTTCGGATCCGTTCAGGCCTGATCCCCGACCAGGACCACGTACTTTTGAGGAACGATTATATAATGGCTCGTTCTACATGCTTTAGGGTAACCAAATTCAATTAGGAATTCCTAAATGATACATATGGCCAAAAGGAAGGTCCGGGTCGCTCTGGGCGGCAATCCGAACGTCGGAAAGACTTCCATCTTCAACCGCCTGACAGGGTCCAACCAGCATGTTGGAAACTGGCCCGGTGTCACCGTTGACCTGATGACCGGGACGAGGGTGTTCAAAGGAATGAGCATAGAGTTCGTCGACCTTCCAGGAACCTATTCGCTCTCAGCATATTCGGAAGACGAGAGGATCGCCAGGGATCATATCATGAAACAGGGTCCAGACCTTGTCATCCAGGTGGTGGATGCCACCAATCTCGAAAGGAATCTTTTCCTGACCCTGCAGCTCTTGGAACTAGGGTCTCCCCTTCTCATAGCGCTCAACAAATGGGACCTATCCAAAAAACGCGGCGATCTTATCGACACCACATACCTTTCCGATATACTGAAGGTCCCTGTCATACCGACCGTCGGATTGAGGGAGGAAGGGGTCGAAGCCTTGCTCGAGGCTATTGTCGCTGCGGTGAAGGATAAGAGGAAATTACCCGAATCCATCGATTACGGCCCGGAGATCGAGTCGAAGCTGGGTGAGCTTTCCACCATTCTCAAGGATACGGGTAATGTTCTTGGCCCTTACCCGAGAAGATGGCTCGCGATCAAGTTGATGGAGGGGGACAGCGAGGTCCTGGACCTTGCAGGGAGGTCAAGGTTGAAAAACAGGCTCGAAAGGGCTCTTGGGGACGTCGACAGCGAATCGGTCGAACTCGAGATGACCGACACCCGTTACGATATGGCAAGCAGGATCGCGAGAAGGGTCACAAGATATTCCCCCAGGAAGCGGTCCTTTTCCGACCTGATAGACACCGTTCTTACGAACCGCTACATCGGGATACCAATATTCCTCATGATAATGTGGGCCATGTTCCAGCTTACCTTCACGGTCGGGGAGCCGTTTGCGGAGATCATCGATCTGGGTTTCGCCTCGCTGGGCTCCTTAATAAAGGAAAATGTCTCCCCCGATTGGCTTGCTTCACTGCTTGGTGAGGGGATAGTAGGCGGGGTGGGCAGCGTGCTGGTGTTCCTGCCCAACATAATGATACTCTTTTTCCTGATCTCGGTGCTCGAGAGCAGCGGCTACATGTCCAGGGCTGCCTACATCATGGACAGACTGATGGTGAAAATTGGCCTGTCCGGAAAATCCTTCATCCCGATGGTGATAGGATTCGGATGCAACGTTCCCGCAATAATGGCAGCCAGAACCATCGAGGACAGGAAGGACAGGCTTGTGACCATCCTGGTCAATCCCTTCATCTCATGCGGGGCGAGACTGCCGGTCTTCATCATGTTCACGGGCATTTTCTTCCCCGAGGCAGGGGGAACGGTGATATTCGCCCTTTACTTCCTTGGTATCCTCGCAGCGATAGGGTCGGCCAAACTGTTCAGGATGACATTACTCAAGGGCAGGCCAGCCCCTCTCATCATGGAGCTTCCGAACTATCAGAGGCCCTCTCTCCGGGAAGGATTCAGGCATACCTGGGAGAAGGGATCGATGTACATTCGTAAGGCTGGGACCGTTATCCTTCTCGGCTCCGTGCTAATGTGGCTCCTTGCCAATTATTCCCTGAGACTTTCACCTGTCGATTATGGCAGCAGGTCATCGATCGCGGGTCAGATAGGCGTACTTCTCGAGCCGCTCGTTTCCCCACTTGGTTTTGACTGGAAGATCGCCGTTGCCCTCATCTTCGGTTTCTTCGCCAAGGAGATCGTCGTCGGCTCGCTCGGTGTCCTTTATAGTACCGGTGAGAGCGAGAAAGCGCTGACCGACAGCATCTCAGGGGACCCGACCTTCACCCCGCTTACATCAATGGGGCTCATGGTCTTCACCCTGCTCTACATGCCGTGCATCGCCACGGTGGGGGCTATCAAGCAGGAGACCGGGTCCTGGAAGTGGACCATTTTCTCCGTACTTTACAGCACATCGCTGGCATGGCTGGCCGCATTTCTGATATATCAAGGGGGTCGGCTGCTTGGACTTTGATAATGGCGGCGCGGATATGATCCACGGAGGAAGGGTCCGATCTTTGCTGCTTTTCCTTTCGGGATCACTTGTCATAACTTTCTCGATCCTGCAACTGGTGAGGACCCTTGCAGGACCTCTTGATCTCCTCAGGGATCTGAACGTCCAACCGGATCTCATGGAGAGTGCCATAATGATGTTGGAGGGGGTCCTTCTTTTCCTAGGGGGGTACAAGATATTCAAAGGAAGAATTGAGGGAATGGCCTTCGCCTGGGTCGGTTGGATGGCGGGTCTACTGCTCTCATCGGTCAGCGCGCTGGTGCTTCTTTCGAACGCTTTCAGCTCGGTTGTGCTTTCCGTTGAGGGAATGGAGGGTTGGTCAGCAGACCAAGATGTCGTACCGGCACTCTATCTCGGGATCCTCACAATAGCCCTTCTCCCCTTCCTTGTGAAGCTCGGAAGGGGTCACAATAGGAAAGTCAAAGGGGGACCTCAGGGATGAAGACCGTCGAACTTCTGGAACTTGTTTCCCATGGGGGGAGAAGTGTGACCGAGCTCGCAGCCCTTGCCGGAATGGACAAGGATGTGTTCATGGCAAGGCTGACCGACCTCGAGAGGATGGGTTATCTGAAAAGGCTCGAGCTCGGATCGGGCTGCGGGACGGACAGCTGTGGGAACTGCCCCATGAGAAGGTCATGCGATGACGGAGCCTCGCTCCCGGTGATCTTCACCCTTTCCGGGAAGGGAAAAAGGGTGCTCGAGAAGAGAATTCAATATGGAAACTGACCGTATTCAAAGCTGCGCTATATAAAGCCCTCAATATGAAGCAAACAAGTTTTAATAGGGAATTTCCGTTTATGGGCCGTCCACTATCTTTTGGAGGTTTGAGAATGAAAGAGATAGAGTTTTATGACGTGAAGGCAAAGAACAAGTTCAAGACCACAACATACGACATCAGGGAGAAGAAGGGAAGGTTCTTCGCAGTTGCGAAATCCCCAACGGGCCCCCACGAATGCTGGAGGATCCTTTCGGAGAAGCAGGCGAAGGAACTGAAGTGATCCTACGTCCCTGTCGGATATTCTGCACCCGGTGACCCGGGTGCGGATATCAAAATCGTATTCCACAGTCCTATTTTTCCCGCTAAATTGATATTCTATTCCAGAGTTGCCCGGAACTAGTGGGTGATCGATTGAGATTTCGAGTCGGTAAGTACCTGATGAGAGGGAAAGGTACTTCCGGCTTCCTCCTGACCACGATCTTCTCGGTCGTGATCGTTCTCTTGATAGCTTTCAACTCCCTTGCCTCGCCCGGGACTAGAAGTGTCAGCGCGAACTGCAACAGCTGTCACAATTCATCCTTCTATCAATCCGTTGATATCCTTTTCGTCGATGCACCCTCCCAGGTCCAGAAGAAGGACCAGGTCACCGTGAACGTGACCGTGAAGGTCTCCGGGTCCCACAAGAGCTCCACCTATACCGGTTTCGGAATAGATGTCTGGCTCGTGTCATCGACCGGTCGTACTAATACGGGAGCCCATCAGATCCTCAGCGGTCAGTCCCTGTCGGGAACTTCGGCGCCTTTCACCTGGCAGAAGGTCTTCACCTTTACCGTCAAGGGCATATCGGGCGGAACGGATACGATCAATGCGAAGGCGAAGATGTCTCCACGTCACGAATCGCCTCCTGTGACCGATACCGAGCCCTTCACGATGGAGGTCATGAATTCACCTCCGATACTGTCCTCGGGCAGTGTGGATCCTCCAGAAGGGAGAGATACCGAGACATACTCCTACCAATTGAACTTCACCGACCCTGAAGGTGACCTGCCTTCTTACATAAGGGTGACAGTTGACGGAGACCGCCAGTACGGTCTTACCCTCCTGCCAGGAGGGGACGGATCCACCAGGAACGGAGAGGAATACGGAGTATCCGGGGTCGTCCTTTCCCAGGGGGCCCATGTTTTCTCCTTCGAGGCCTCTGACGGTTCCGGACCGGTATTCTTTCCTGTCGGGGCCGAGCTCCCAGGCCCTACGGTATCCCACCTGAATTCGCCTCCGAGGCTGGAATCGGGCAGCGTTTCCCCTCTGGCAGGCACGCCAGAGGAAGAGTTCACTTTCAAGGTGATATACTTTGATGAGGAGGGGGGCGCACCGCAGAACGGTGTGAAGCTCCTCCTGGACGGGGGATCGAGGACGGAATCGATGGTCCGGGATACTGGAGCATCCTATCAGTACCGTGATGGGAGCTTCGAGAACGGAGAGGCTTTCAAAGCTGCTATATCGCTCGGCATCGGCGATCACAGCTACACCTTCAATGCTTCCGACGGGATAGACCATGTCGAGCTTGGTCCCTTTACGGGCCCGACCGTCAGCATCGATCCGGTGATGAAGGCCTACATCACCGCCCCGGTCGAGGGACAGGTATTCTTCGATAACGAGACCGTCTCCTTCACCGGGAGCATCGATTCCAACGTGAACGTGACCGATGCCAATTTCACATGGACATCTAGCCGGTCCGGAATATTGGGGTACGGCGACGGTTTAAGCGTTCTGCTCGAGAAGGGTTCCCATTCCATAACCATGACGGTCGCATCCCCGGAGCATGACCTCACGGCCGCTTCCAAGGTGAACATAACGGTGACCGAGTGGGAAGAACCGCCTGTGATCCCGGCCATACTCGGATATGATCCAGCGGACAATGTTACCATGAACGAGATGGAGGAGCTGGAGTTCTCCGTCTCGCTGAACCCCCACCACCCGGTCATATCCGCGGGCGGATTCAAGGAGTTCAGGTGGTTCGTGGATGGAAATTCCACAGGTACGGACCATTTCCGTTTCGTTTACACACCCGATCTCAGCGGATCGGGAGAGCGCTTGATCTGTTCCGTTGTGATCGTGGGGGCCGAGACCTATCATCACTGCTGGAATGTCACCGTGGAAAACCTCGCCTTACCCATAATGGTGAACGGATCGATACTCGATGACCTTGGTGATCTCTTCCAGGGTGATGTTCTGAGTGTGGACCTCCCACTGGAGGACCCCTACGGAAGGGTCCTTTCGGTCATCTGGGAGGTGGACGGGGTCGAAGTGGGAAGCGACTCGCTCTTGCTGGACCTCCCGTTAACGGGGGGGTCCTGGGCCAAAGATGGAACCCATGTCCTTGTTGCCAGGGTGACCAATCCCGATGCTGTCCTCATGTTGGTCGAGATGAGATACAGGGTAGTCCTCAGGCATCTCGAAGATGACGACGATGATGAGGATGAAGATGATGACGATGATGAAGACGATGACGATGTTGGCTCCCGAAGACTGTTCAAGGACCCTGCCAGGGCCGCTATAATCATCCTTGGAGCTCTGAGCATACTTATCGGTCTGGTCTATGCAATCTATGCCGTGATCGCCCCGGTGGAGAAGAGAAGACGGGAGGAAATCAACGAATGAGGTCCCGAATGAAAAGGATTGTCCTCCTGCTCTCACTGTTATTGGTATTCCCCTTCATCTCGATGGCGGGAAAAGCCCTGACCTGTGAGAGCTGCCATTCGTCCTCAAGTGCAAGCGGCGGCTATGTCTACAAGGACCCGGTCATAAAGATCGTACACGACCCTTTCTACTCTCCAGGACAGGATTTCCAGGTCGCGCTGCTGATCAGACCCCAACCCGATTATTCAATGAAGAAGCTGTCAGCAGAGCTGACGGTCCAGGGATCATCGGTGTCGCTAATTTCTACCGCCTCCTCCATCGGTATCCTTGATGGGAACGGCGATATAGTGGCAGAATGGACACTGAAGGCAGGAGCGAAGGGCGAGGCCACCATTACCATAGATTTCTCATATGAGGTATACTTCCGCCACGGCAGCGCGGGGAACAAGGATACAGGGAGTTATCAGGAAAGAAGGACCGCCCAGCTCCTGGTCAGCGACCTTTCATTGGGCATTCATCCCGGATCGGTCCTCCTTTCGAACATCGGCGAGACAGGTGAAGTGGTTCTCGAGGCCGATGCATACGTTCATGATATCGAGATCAGGGTCCCTCAAGGTCTGGACGGAGTGTTACAGGTCACCCTCTACGATAGGGAGCTTTTTGCGGGAGAGTCCACAATCGTGACCGTGGAGCTCATGACAGTTCAAAACCGCGATGCCGAGTTCACCATTGCATGGGTCGAGCTTTCCGGACAAAAGGAGGTAAACATCTCGGTCAGCATTGTAAAACTTCAGAGCACTGACAGGGGCGAGGATCCGCTTCTCAAGATCGGTCAATACTCCGGGATCGCAGCCTTCATCCTGCTCGTGATAGGATATTTCACAGGAGGGACCGGTCTAATGAAGAAATATGCCAATCTGTTCTTCAGACATGCCAAGAGGAGGGTGCGGTTCCACTGCGCCCTTTCCTATCTCGTATTGATCCTCGCTTTCTATCATCTCGCATCATTATGGTACGGGCCCTACAGAGCGGTGGTCTTCGAGAGCTGGGAGATCGTCCTTGGGGAAGTGGCAGTGATCATCATGATCCTCATATCGGTGAACGGTATCTTCCAGAAGAGGATGATCAAGTGGTGGGGTTTCCACAACTGGAAACGTATACATGCATGGGGCTCATACCTGTCAACGTCGCTTGTAACGGTACATCTGCTGACCTATGGGACACATTTCCTGTGGTTCAGAGAGCTCGTTGGAATGCAGTAGGGGGTGATGGAATATGTCGCACGAACTCAACAGTCTCATGATCCTCATCCACCCGCCTCTTGCCATTCTTGGCTATCTGTTCACGTTCCTTGCCCTGAAGAAGGCAGTTCAGCTCTATCCGAGAAAGGGCAACGATAACGGGGACCGGATAAGGGAGAAGGAGGTGAAGGAAAAGGATCTCAGGATCTCCCTGACCATCGCCTGGTGGTTGACCTTCCTCGGACTGGTCACCGGAATGATATGGGCCCAGCTCGCATGGGGCTCTTTCTGGAGCTGGGACCCGAAGGAGACAGCGACCCTCTTCGTGTTCCTGACACTTACCGCTGCATTCCTTCTGAACATGAGGAAAGTAAATATCAAGCTGGTGGTACTCGCGCTCGTTGTGAATGTTCTTACGGTCATCGCCACAGTTTCGGTGTCGTTCGTGGATATCGGACTTCACTCGTTCGGTTGAGGTCTACCTTCTTTTCGAATAGTATGCCATCAGTTCCGCTTCTGCAAGTGAGTACTTCTTCACGAGCTTGTAGAACTTCTTCTTGTTCTTTGCCTTTAAGTGCTCGCGGTCTAAAGCGTATACCCTGAAAAAATACCGGTGTATCCCGGAAGGCGGGGATGGCCCCTGATATTCCTCCACATTGAAATCGTTCTTGACCAGGACGGCCCCTTTCGGGACAGAATTCTGCATGACCATGTGCGTGTCCGCCGGAATGTCGGAAACGAGCCAGTGGGTCCATAGGCCCCTCGGGGCATCCGGATCGTCGACGATCAGCGCGAAGCTTTTCGTCCCCTCAGGGACCCCTTCCCAGGCCAGATGTGGATTTATGTTCGGACCATCGATGGTGAAATGTGAAGGTATCTTGCCCTCATGCTGAATATCATGACTCCATAATTTGAACATACGGCGACCCCCGGACGAGTAGGTATGTGGGAATTACTTAAACTTTATCTGAACGGACGCCCGGGATATTCATCTGTTCCCAGGAATGATATCGATATGAAAATAAGGAGGGATATTATGGACTATCATCGCAATAAAAGACTGATTTACACAATATATTAATAAGAAATCCTTGTATGATATTGTTCGGATACAAACCACCGCAAATATCATTGATAGGGTGCACTTGATCGGGGATCAAAGTATGGATGAGAAAGAGAACAAGGATCATATCCAGGGGCATGGATTTGGCACGCTTCCGGTTTTCCTTACCTCGATAACTGCGATCCTGGGCGCAGTCATGTTCCTAAGATTTGGGTTTGCCGTTGGCCACGTCGGAATAATCGGTGCTCTCCTGATCATATTGATCGGACACATGATCACCATACCGACGGCGATGGCCGTCTCAGAGATCGCCACGAACCTCAGGGTAGGCGGTGGAGGGGAATATTTCATCATCAGCAGGTCCTTCGGGAAAAGGATAGGGGCGACTATCGGCGTGATGCTCTATGCAGCACAATCGATCTCAGTTGCGTTCTACCTGATAGGTTTCGCCGAGGGTTTCGAACCTTTCAAGGGATGGATAGAGGAAAACATTCTTGGTCTTGGCCCCCTGGATATCGCCTACGATCCCCGCTTCATAACCGTGCCTTTGGGATTGATCCTTTTCTCGGTAATAATTCTCAAAGGGGCAAAGGTCGGGATAAAATTCCTTTATGTGGTCTTCGCGCTCATGATGGCCGCCATTATCCTGTTCATGGTCAGCCCTGCGACCTCTGGTGCTCCTTCAGGAGTGACCGAAACAGTATCGGGTTCGAAGGGATTCATTGTCGTCTTTGCCATTATCTTCCCTGCCTTCACGGGAATGACAGCAGGTGTTGGCCTCTCTGGAGACCTTAAGAACCCTGGAAAGTCCATTCCAAGGGGTATAATCTTTGCAACCCTCATCGGCATCATCATTTACATTGCAATTATCATCAAATTGTATCTTGTCGCGCCGGTGGATATCCTTTCCTCCGATCAAATGATCATGTACGACAGGGTGGATGCTATAGGCAACTTCCATCTGGGTATCGTGGTGCTTGCCGGCCTCTTCGGTGCGACCATTTCATCCGCCATAGGGTTCTCCCTCATCGGTCCGAGGACACTTCAAGCATTGGGAAACGATGAGGTGTTCCATTCCAAAAGGTTGGGGAACTTCATCAAAGAAGGAAGGGGGGAGGAGAACGAACCTGTGAACGGAACCCTTATCTCCTCGATCATTGCCATGGGTATAATCTTCATCGGGGACCTGAACTCCGTCGCCCAGATCATAACGATGTTCTTCCTGATAACATACGGGTCCATCTGCCTCATCTCTTTTCTTGAGCATTTTGCCGGTAATCCTTCATACCGCCCGACATTCAAGGCGAAGTGGTATTTCTCCCTCATGGGCGCAATATTATGCTTCGGCATCATGTTCCAGTTCAGCCCCTTTTACGCACTGCTGACCCTGGCGATAATGGGTCTGATCCATATCTGGCTGGGCAGGAAGCACAAAGGGTCCAGATCCTTTGTCATCATCTTCCAGGGAGTGATGTTCCAGCTGAGCAGAATGATGAAGATCCGGCTTCAGAAGACCCGGTCAAAACCCGATAAGTACAACTGGCGCCCATCCGTGGTTGCAATATCTTCCAATGGTCTTGAGAGGAGGGCTCCTAAAGAGATGCTTAGGTGGATCTCATATCATCATGGCTTTGGAACACTTGTCTATTTCATCAAAGGTGATCTCAATAAAAAGACCATATTGGAATCTGAAAAGGTTCAGAAAGCCCTCATCAAGGAGATATCAAAGACCGATAGCAACTACACCGTGAACACCGTGGTGTCACCTTCGATGTTGACCCTTGTTGCTCAAACTGTCCAGATATCGGGTGTTTCCGGCATGGATAACAATACGATAATGTTCGAGTTCAACAAGGATCGAAAGAGCGAGCTGAAGAACATAATGGAAGGTTTGAAGGTTGCAGATATCGTAGGGTATAACAAACTGGTTCTGAGGTCCATAGACAACAACTTCGGACATAAATGCAATATCAATATCTGGACTGTTAATGAGGATCTCAGGAATGTCAAACTGATGATCCTGCTTTCATATATCATCAGCGAGCATAAGGATTGGAAGAAGGCCCAGATCACGATCCATACACTTTTCCCGACCGGTGAAAAAACGGCCCTCGCGAAAAAGGTCAGGAAGCTTATCAGAGATGGAAGACTGCCGATCTCGGAAAGATCGGTAAGGATACACACCTATGGGAAAGAGAAGGATATTTCTGGAATTATCGAGAAGAATTCAACCCTGTGCGATCTGACCATGATCGGTTTCACCCAGGAGCAGATAATGACGCAGGGGGCCAGTGTCTTCACCAGATATCCGACCCTCAAGGATGTCCTCTTCGTCCAATCGTCCCAGGACCTTGTTATCACCTGAGTTCCCCCCCTTCTCCAGCCCCATCACAGTATCCATCAGACTCTTCTTCCTTCTTCTCTATGGTACCGGGACCGGTCGGGACCTTGGGAATTGTATCACATTGACGAGATACCAATTCCCAAGGGCCAGCCAAATAAGAATTCATTAATCTGATGTCTTATTTGGCGTGTATCAGAATTTTGTAGCAATGAATCCTGAGAGCGGATTATGATTGACGAGAAGGATTCATTGCGGAAGAGGTCCACTTCTCACGAAATTGATCATTGATCAGAAAAGTGAGAAGTGGACCGGTCGGGATTTGATGCAGCCAAATTCCTTCGGAATTCCGCGCACCTGCAAATCCTCGGATACGGCAACCTCGGATTTTCAGGACCAGGGTTCAAATCCCCATGACCGGATATCCTATTTTCAATTAGAGAATATTTTGATACAATAGGATATGGTGGACCGGTCGGGATTTGAACCCGAGGCCTCTTGCTTGCGAAGCAAGCGATCTACCGAGCTGATCTACCGGCCCATATTTGAGCGGGTTAGGTCTATTCAAGTTCTGTATTTAAGTTTTAGCATATCGAACAAAAGCTTGGCTTTCAGATCAGTTCAATAATAATGGCTAATCTATGAAACATCATAATATGTGATTTTCGGATAATATTACATGATCCTTGTCGGATATGCAAAGAAACCTTTCCAGTACACTTAAATAACTGTAAGAAAAGGTTACCAAACTACCTTTAATAGCTCCGACCGATGTTTTTTTCACACCTGAGAAAAAAGCCTCCTTGGCGATGAGGAACGGCTTCCTTCTCGGAGAGAGGTGACGCAAATGAGTTCAGCAAAGGACATCGGAGAAATGAGGGCCGAGCTCTCGGCCCTACTGAAAGACCATCCCGAACTCGAGGAGTTCGTGGATGACGCTAACGAGGAGCTTTGGGCCATCGAACTTGCTCTTGAGATCCAGGAGGATGATGAGGATGATAGCTAAAAGGAAGAAGAGCGACAAGCTCGTCAGGAAGCTGAGAAGGGTCCTCGACAAGATCCACCCGGACGAACTGAAACTCTCTCCCATCACCGTTATGGAGATAATGGACGAAGCGGAGGAAGAGGAGATCGAGGTCGTCGAGCTCGAGATGGAGGACGACGGCGAGGTCACCAAGCACATCTGCTTCAAGGGAGTTCCAATAATACTGTGCATAAAGTTCTCACACCATCAGAGAAAGCTCGCCTTCGTTTGAACGAGCGCTTAAATTGGTTCCACCGGATCCTTAGGGTCAGGTTATCAGAGCGCCTCGCACCAATACTGATACAGAGGGTACAAGGCTCTAATCCAGGTCGATCCTGAGTTCTTTCAGGTAATCCCTGAAACCCCACCTTCGGTAGACCTCATAGGCGGCATGGTTGTAGGAAAGTACTCTGATCCCCACTTCCCCGACCCCCTTTTCCCGGAACCATTGGAGCGTTCTCACCCACATCTTGGAGCTCAAACCCTTTCCGCGGTATCCCTCGTCCAGGTACAGGTCGCTGACGTATCCAGTGTATTCATTTTTGAATATCGGGATATTCTTCTGGATCCTGGAAAGCATGTAGCCTCTGAGCTTTCCCCTGTCCTCCACGACCATGACGAACCCGTTCCTGCCCCTGATGCTCCTTGAGATGTAGCTCCTAACGATATCCTGAGCGTCCTCTTTCATCCTTGGCAACATGTCGACCGCGAGTTCGCCCCCCAGTCCCCTCTGCTGGGCCATGAACCTCTTCCAGAGTTCCACTAGCTCGTCGATATCGTCGAGTCTGGCCCTTCTTATCATGATCTTCACCTCCAAAGAACCATTACCGCGGTCGATCCGGTCCTTCCTATAGATGTGCTTCAAGGTTCTCCAGTCTTTTCTGGTATTCCTTCCCCATATCTATGATAAGGTAGTAGATGTTCAAACCCCAGATCACCCAGAACCCGGTGCAGAAACCGGCGATCAGAAGCAGCCAGAATATATAGTTCGGATCCTTGGACACCCTGCACTTGATCGAATATTTGCCCTCCTCCTTCTTTTTTATGATCAGCCTTGCGGAGGTTTCGAACATGAAGTCGCCGAAGATCCCTATCTTCCCGTTCTCGATGTTTATCATGCCCTTTTCATCGTTGGTCGTAACCGTGCCCCCTAAAGGTGAGAGGGCATCCTGGACGGCTTCCATCATCACCAGCATGGGCGCATCTGACTTCACCGTGTGCGTGAAAGTGTAATCGGTCGACATCTCTTTTCCCCATCTCATTCATTGAGAGACACCATATTAAAAGGTTGTCCGGAGGGCAGACATCATTTCCTGATGAGAAGCCCTTCCTTTTCGAGCCTCGAGTTCATCTCCTCGAAACCCGGGCACCTGTTCCAGTTCCCCATCCAGGAGCACCTCTTGCATTTCTTCTCCATGGCAAAGATCCGAAGCGATGCGAAAAGACTTGCCAGGAGGTATAGGTGGATCAGGAGGAGGACCCGAAGTGCAATATGTATCGGTATGGAGAATATTCCCACCAACATGAAGGCCAGGCCGAGTCCGAGGAAGAACTTGATGGTCCGGTGTCTGATACCCCTGCCCTTCCTCCATAATGAGATGAACTCAAAGGACCCGAAGACCCCCCCGGCTATGACGAACTGCCACCATTCGAACTCATCCTGAAGGCCAAAGGCGAGGATGACAGCGAGGGCAGCGATCATAGCAGGGTACGTCACGATACACCCCCAGCAGAACTTCAGCCTTCCGATCCTCAGTACATCTTTCTCATACCACCTGCAGTGGGGGTGATGGCTCAGCATATGTGGGAAGCAGAACCTGATGGACCTGAAGGCCTTCTTGAACTCCTCCCATTCACCGAAGGGAGTTCCATCTCGTTCTGAATGTTTGGCCCCCATCCTTTCTGAAGCGGTTGTCTGGATTATATTTTTTAGCCTTTTTTCAATTTGCAATCATTATATATCCAGTAATGTCTATTCGATGCCTGTCCCTCGGGGGCGAACATTGGAAAGGGGTGATTCCGGATGGTCAAACACGGAACTCCAGGTGTGGAAAGGAACCCGATCGTATGGTGGCTGCTAAGCCTTTGCATCGTTGTGAACATCATCTGGATCTACAGAGTGTGGACCGAGATAGGATCGTTCTCGAAGAAGGATATCAAACCGATGCTCAAGACGGTCCTAATGCTTGTTCCTGTCCTGAACATCGTTCTGCTTTACCAGATGTTTCGGGAGATCTCCGAGATGGAGGGGATGGTGGGTATTCCGGAACAGGAAAGACTGAACCCTGTCATCAATCTCATCATGTGTGTAGTTTTATTCCTTGGGATCATGTTCGCCCAGAAGCACCTTAACGCTATCTGGGATAAGGCCTGATGCCATTACGAGAACTGGTAAAGTATGTAGTATGGTCATTAAATCTTGGAAGGAAAAAAATATCTAGGCCCCCCTCCGGAAGGTTACAACCTTCGGAGGGGGAGATCGGCGTGAAGCCAACTCTAAGACTTCTGTAATTTCAGATGAAAGACTGCTCCACGACATATTTCTGGTGGAACTCCTCATCGCTCTTCAGGAGTGCCAGGATCCCGGATACAAGACCGAGAATACCTCCAATTCCCACGCAGCTCAGCAGGATATAATAGATCCCATGTGCTACATTTCCAATATAGAACTTGTGGATCCCAAGTCCGCCGAGAAGGATAGCCAGTATCCCGTACACTACTCTGCTCTTTTCTTCTGCCATCTTAATCCCCCTATCGCTGAATTCTCCTTTTAGGATAACCCGTTTGGGTATGTTAAGAATAGTAGGAAAATATATAAACATTCTTGTTTGCCACATTTTTTTTAATATTCTGGGGGGAGAACAGAATTGTTGGGACGCTTGTTCGTATATCATACATGACCCAACTTGTCAATTTGATGAATGGTATCACCAAGATCGATGACCCCGGCCCACCAACTTTGGAAGGTCTGTCCCATGACCTCCGGCGAAGTTGAATCCATGGTAGGGTTTTTAATAAATAATCCCATTCCACCCTATAGCCCCAAGTTCTTCGAACGGAGACAGAGGTGTTCCCATGGCTATGAATCCTAATACACTGAAATGGTTCTCGATAGTGGGATTGGCGTTGGCAGGAGGCGGACTGTTGTTCAATTTCATTCCCTGGGTCCTATGCTATATCGCACCGCTTTTAAGTCAGGCTGCAGTGGTTCTAGGTCTGATGGCCTATGTGCAGACACCAAGGGAAGAGGAATCACAGACCCGCCTTTTCGCGATAGCTGCGATGGCCTTGGGACTTGTCGCCTTGATCATCCTGGCTTTGATGTACATCTTCGGTTGGAGACTTTTCTGATCGGAACCCGTTGGGGCCGCTCCCATGGGGAGATGGAGCACAACCTTATTTAATCGGCTCCGCATTCGACATTGAAAAACCCAGAGGTGTAGAGCTTGCAGCAGAGGGTAAACACCGGTGTAAGAAGGGCCCCGCCAAGAACGACCACACAGACCAGTGTAAAGGCGCCCCCAAGCCCGGTAAAGAGAAAAGTGTCAACAGCAGCCAGGATATTCTACCTTATGAGGTGGACCTATCACTTCATCACCCCTTTCGGGATGGTTATAATTCTCTGGGGTATATACGAGTCCCAGTTCGGAAAACCGGAGATTGGGTGGCCGATCATAATCGGAGGCGCTCTTTTCACCTACCTTGCCAATTATTTCAACAAGGCCAGATGATCAGGGGACCCAAATGATATCCTCAACCCCCCATATCGACGGGGTTCTCTTCGACCTTGGAAATACCCTGGTTCCATTCACTCCAAGGGACTCGATGGAATTCGTTCTGAAATGGTACTACTCCACACCCGGACTCGAAGAGCTCGTCCCCTTTCCGGACTTCCTCGAGACCTTCCGATCCGTCGTCAGGGAAGAGAGAGGAAAGATGAGGGCGATGAAGTGGGAGACGAACGTCAGGACCCGCTCACAAATGATCGAGGACAGACTTATCGGTCATGGTTTCGGAGTGAAAGGATACTCCAAGCCATTGGAAGCTACACATACTGGAGCATTCACATCCTGCCTGAGGATCGGACCGCACAGCGAGTACGTTCTTGGAAAGCTATCCACCATGAGAGGGGCGAGCGGGCAACTTTTAAAGCTCGGCCTGGTCTCAAACGCAGGTGACGGGGAGGCCATACGCCAGTTCCTGGAACGCAGCGGTCTTTCATCGTTCTTTTTAAGTGTGGTCATATCCGGCGAGGTGGGTGTCGCGAAACCTTGGGAGGACATCTTCAGGATCGCCCTGGACGAGATGGACCTCGATTCACGGAACGCATCCTACGTCGGGGACCGCTACGAGGTGGACGTCATAGGTTCTCGGAACGTCGGGATGAGGCCGGTATACATCCGGGAATATCATACTGCCGGTGAGCCTCCGCCCGGGATAGAGATCGATGCACCTACCATCGAGAACATTCTTGACCTGATCCCCCTTATTGAGAGCGGAAGCATCTGATATCCTGAACCGGGTGGAGAACGGTTATCTATCGAAAGAGCCCTCCTTTGTCCATGATGGGACTGGTGAGGCTGTTCCTCCTCGAGGAGGTCAGGCTGAGGAGGTCCTTCTCTTCCTCACTGTCCCTTCTTGTATTCCCGGAACTGGTGCTTCTGGGGTCGCTCGCAGGATATATCTTCATCCCGGCCCTTGAAAGCTCGATAACATACACACAGGTCCATACGGGGATACTGAGCGGACTCCTGCTTTTCGGAATTTCCATGGGTGGTATCGCCTTCCTTGGCAAGGAGTTCATAGAGCGCTCGCTTGGCCCCGTCAACATGCTCGCAGCCTCTTCCAGCCATCATCCGGTCAGTGAGAGAAGGATGTACCTGGCATACTTTCTCCATGACCTCCTTTTCTATCTGGTACTGATCCTCTTCCCCATGACCCTTGGTCTCTTGATCGGAACCATCGTCCATCCGATGCCTGCGGAACGTTTCCTGATCATCACCGCCGCCCATTGGTCGACATTCCTTCTCGGTCTTTCCCTGAGTCTGATCATATCCTCCATTCTCTCCGGAAGAAGGGGATGGCAGCTCCTGATACTTCCCGTTCTCATCATGCCGTTGTTCGCGGTTCAGCTGATAACCGGGGAGATCTCCGGTTTTATACCCTCCGTTCTTTCCGTGAACGGGGGCAGTCAATTTTGGATCCTTCTTACCATACTTCTTTCGTCCCTCTACACAGCCGGGGGAGTCTTTCTATACAAGAATTCGGAAAGCATCAGAAGTAACGAGGTTGCCGGCAGTTATCTGCGGGCCAGAAAGTTCACCTCGCACCTGACAAAGGGGCCCATAATGAGCTCCCTTCTGGCAAGGGAATGGATAAACTTCGTAAGAGGCCAGGCATATGTGAGGGTGGGCTTCTCGCTCCTTCTGCCCCTGGTGGTCATGGGCGGTCTCGTGGGTCTGATCGAGGGATTGGATGATAACATGATCGATTTCAACTTGCCCTTCTTCGCTATCATGGCGTCATTCTTCACTATGTCCATTTACACACATATCGTCAACATGGATTATCTTGAGTTCGACCAGACATTACCGGTAAGGACCAGCGATATGATCAAGGTCAAGATAAGGTTCTTCCTGGTTTTGGGCCTCCCCGCCACCCTTGTCTTCCTGTCCGTGGCAGCGGTGATAAAGGGGGACCTGGTGGGACTTCTTTACTCTATACCCATGGTCCTCATCATGGTGCCCTACATCGGATGTGTTACAGGGTATCTCACCGGACTGTGGACCAATTCCATGCTTTTCGACGCTTCCGTTTTCATTAGATACCTTGCACTAACCGTGCTCCCATTGATGATGGCAACGCTCCTTTCATTCCTGATGGAAAGCATCTTCGTGGTGTCCCTCATCGGCCTGGGCCTGATAACGGTATCCGGCCTGGTATCCACTATGTTCCTTTACAATGCTCTGGAGGAAAAATGGTCCGATGCGGTCCTGCAGTCAGCAGGAGGCGCATAGTCAGAAGCGATCTCAATGGGTCTTGGCCCAGGCGTAGTCCCTCATCTTGGCGGAATTCCCGAAACCGCAGGATGCACATGCCTTCTTCCTTATGTGGTAGGAGTGCCTCCCGCACCTCCTGCACCTGATGTGCAGGGTCTTGTTCTTCTTTCCCATTGATGGAGTTCCCTTTGACATCCTTGTCGCCTCCCTTAAGGTGAGATGTAGATGACGTTATCGCCTCGAACGATCGTCATATCGGCCTTCGAAACGACCTCACCGTCTATTATCTCCTCTGCGTCCTTCAGTACGAGGTTCATGTGCATGTCGTATCCGTCCAGCACACCTCTGAATTCCCTCCCGGCCCTGAGCTCGACGATCACCCTGGAGGATATCGCCTTGTTGAGCGCTGAAAGGGGTTTTACTGACATGAGCAGTCCTCGGATGCGAGACTACATACAGGTTTGTTATTTAAGGATTATGACCTCCAGGTTCACGGGAACATTTCGTTAAGAATATCGTCCAGATCGCTCTCCAGGTCCGGATCGCCCTCTGAATCCGGGCCATCCCGGGAATCCTTCTGGTCCTTCTCCTCCCTGACCAGCGCCCCTTCCACCTCCAGCGGCGCCGGAGGCATGGGGATCCCGTCGTCCCTCCGGACCCTCCTCCTTCTTCCCCTTCCCGAACCCCTTTTGAAGTCCTTTTCGGATAATGGCCTTGCTTCCAATGGAGCACTGGTCCCAACCGAGTCCAAGAGCCTTTTCTGTCTCCTCTCCTGGATCCTCAGGAAAACACCGTAGATTATGAGGGTGATGAAGATCACTGCGATAAGTATGAGCAGGATGCCCCTGTAATCTTCGGTTTCTTTCTCCCTGATATCAACTGTGATAAGGAACTCGGTGATCCCATTCTCTCCTTTCCTGTCATCCACTGTGACCACGGCGGTCTGTTCGCCAAGTTCCGCGGTATCCGGGATGGGAAGTATGAATTTCGTATTATTTGAAATGATGATCTGGCCCAGCCAATTAACGGTGACAGTGAACTCATGGTCCCCGTCAGGGTCCTCCACGATGAGGTCGATCTCGAGGTCCTGACCCCGTCTTGCGATAATATTCTGGTCGTGGCTTACTCTGGGCGGATCGTTGGTCTGGGATACGTTGATGAACAAGGTCAGTTCCACATCGGGCGAGGTTCCGTCCGAGGCAACGAAGGTCACCGGGTTCGAGCCGATGTTATGGTCCGTCGCCTCCACCGTCAAGGTGAAGACACTGGTGTGACCGCCCTCCTTCTTCTGGATATCGATCCAGGGGGTCGATGAGTTAAGGGAAAGGTTGGTGGAATCGACATCCTCGACCGTCAGCTCAAATATATGCGGGACGTCCTCCAAAACCTCTACTATCTTGGTATCTGCGATGAACCGGGGGGAGTCAGGCACGCTCGCCACATCAATGAGGACCAGATCGCTCTTGGTGACAGAACCGTCGGTGGCATAGAACCTTACTGCCGCTTCCCCGAACCAATCAATCTCGGGTATGATGTCGAAGGACTGGTCCAGCGGGTCCTGTTCCAGTGTGATGTTTCCGCGTTTCACCTCGCCCCATATTCTCAGAGGCTCTGGTCCATCCTGGTCCACTATCCTGCCCAGCTTCACAAGGTCGAGCCTTTCACCCCTGTATTTTTGTACGAAGGTCAGGTCCTCATCAAGCTCAATCTGGTCCATAAGGTCCATCTCAAGGGGCTGGTTGACCTTGAAGCTCCTCGATGCGAGATTGTTTTCTGTATCCCTCTCCAGCCGCCGGGGCAGCATCGTCAGCCAGGCGGAGAGTCGAAGGTCGTCCCCCGGGTCCCAGGTGAAGTTTTCTTCCACGGTCAAGTTCCCGGGGTAAAGCTTTTCGATCGTCCGGTTCACAGGCTGCTCCTTCGAGGTATCGTACCACGCCCAGGAAATGATCACATAATCAATGACCTCGTCCCCAAGGTTTCGGATCGTGAAGACAACCTTTACCGGCTCACCGAATACAGGCGGATCCGGAACCATGAGTATGCTGGTGCTGATCTCCACGTCCCAGCTGGATGTTGCTTCGATCGACCTGACCTCGGGTGTATATCCCTCCTTGGCGGCAACTATCCTCATTTCACCGAGCCTCGGCATCTCCGGGTCAAGGAAGACGGTTCCGTTCGGGCCGGTCCGTTTGGATAGGAAAACGTCCGGGTACTCCGGATCGGTTATTGTTATCACCGCCCCCGAGATAGGCTTGCCGTTGAGACTGTCCACCACCGTGGCAGTGAAGCCTTCTTCGTAATCGAACTCATCAGGGATAGAAAGGGTCATACTGCCAGGCTCGTTCAACCAGATCGGGCCTTCCGGGTCCCCAAGCAAGTTGTAAGCAAGGGTGTCGATATTGAATATCTTGGTGTACTGGTCTATGTCGATGGTCCTTCCCAGGTCATATTCAAGGTGAAGCTGGTAGTTCCACTTCTGCTTGTACAAGGCCTCTCCGGGCCTGGGCGTTCCCCTATACAGCAGTCTGAAGTACTCCTGGGCGAGCCACCAGTTGCCAAAGGAGTAGGTCGAGTTCGGGTCCTGAGGATCTGGTCTGAACTCTCCCCTGTAGGTATCAACGGTTGCTCCTATGAGCGCGATAGCCCCCCCATTTCGATTCCTCATTATCCTCTCCATGTTCGTGTCATCCACTTCGGCGAAATCGGTGGATGCGCAGCTGGAGATGTAGAGCAGAGGGAGTCTCTCTCCGTTCTCGATGGTCTCGGCCATATCATATGTGAAGGTATCCTCGTAATCCCTCTCATAGCTCCACCTCCCTCCCCCTTCACCCTTGTAGTTGGTACAGTTCCCGTTGAAGGAGTCTCCGTGGCAGGCCACAAGGACCGTCGAGAATCCGGCGGCATAGTAGGATTCGAACGATGACCGGTTCAGGGAGTCGAACATAACGTTGTAACCGCCATATTCCAGCTGTGGGTAATCCACAAGATGAAATGGTGTGACCGAGGAGGGAAGTTCGTCCTCCACCTTCAGGACGAGCTCATATGCATTATCCTTGTATGCATCGTACTGGACCGGATCGTTGGGAACGTCCATCAGAGAACCTGCAAGGAACATTGAACTGGACCATGATCCAGGTGGAGGGTCCTTCTCGTAGGACAGCTGCTTTTTCACCATGGTCCGAAGCTCCTCCCTGGTAGAAGCGGGGAATCGGCCGATGTAGATGTCGGCGGTGAAGTCCTTCTCCTCGAACTTCTTGTCATTATCGAGGAAGTCCTCTCCGTAGATACCGTTGTCATTGATATCCCAGTCCCCATCCCTCTCCCGGTCCAATCCCGCATAATAGAAGTCGGTCGGAACGTAGTTGTCAGGATCGTCCCTTCCGTTCTCGGCAGACCCGTTGACGAACACGTTCCGGGGCGGGATAAGCTCACCGTCACCTGCCAGCAGGACCCAATCCAGTTCCTGGTTCCTTCCCTTCAGCGCTACCAGGAAATCCCTGATAACCTCCTGTCTGTCCTTTTCGGAACTTCCATAGCTGGCATTGATGTCCTCCAATGAGAAGAATGCAGCCTTCACACCTTTTTGGGTCTTCCAATCCAGCAAGGGGGCGATATCCTCCTTGAATATGTTCGGCCCTATGGCAGCATATTTCAGGTCATCGATATGAGGGGCCGGGAAAAGGGATGTCCTGGTGGGAGGCATTTCCGAATTCGGACCGCCCATGTCCTCATCGCTCAGGTATGGAAGATCCGCTGATGCCGGCGAACTTTCCAAAATTAGGAACGGACCTACTATGGAGGCCGCAAGCAGGACAACTGCCGTCAGATATGTCCCCGGGTGCCGGATCATCGATGGACCTCTTCCATTATGGAACCTCACAGCTTCAACAAATAATTAACGGTGTATGGACAACACAGGAACATTGAACCTCCTTTCCTATTATATATTCCATGTCAATTCAGGATTGGTGGGAAAAGGGAGAGCCACCGGTAAAGGTGCCAGGTTCCAGAGGCTTGGAGTCGTCGTTCTTGCAGGTAACAAGAAGATCAAGAAGGCCCTCAGGAGGCGGAGGCGAAGGGGTTTTTTCCTACGGATCCTCAATCCGGGTCTTTGGCTTGCGACCAAGGATGAGCTGGAATCCAGGCTGGCGTCCAGGATCAACAGGGATGACTACATCGTTGGGGAGAATAAAGCACTACTTTATCTTCATCCGGACCTGATCTCCCAAAAGAACCTGAATTTCTTTAAAAGGGTCATATACTTCGCCGGAAAGACCGGCGACCGCGTCTACCGCAAGAACAAGAAGGACCTCCTACATTATCTATCCAGGGACGGAAGGATGGCGATCGATATGGTGGTCGAGGCCTTGATGGACGCCGAAGTCCTGGACAGGGATAGGATCATCATAGTCGGCCCCAGAAAGCAACTCTTAAGGGAACTGAAGGGGAATGGGATCAGGGGGATTTCCGTGATCGAGCAGGGTGCATCCCTGGGGGACAATATCATCCTGGGCAGTAAGGAGCTTTCTAAAAAAGGCTATTCCGAGGAGTATTTCCTGGTTCTCGGGGGGGACGTCCCAATGATCTCTCCTCCTTCGATCGAGGATTTTCTCAGGGCAGCTGAGAAAAGGGGAGGTCATCCCGACCTGTTCTTCGGGATGGGATCAAGACAGGAAATGGGCAAATTCATCTCGGACCATGATCTTGACCATATGGGCAAGGTGGGCCCGAACCGGCCAAAGAAGGGAAATTTCAACAAGTTCGGCTTCCCGCTCGTTGACGACATCGGCATTTTCGGGGAGAAGAACGCACGTGTGAACATGATGATAGGTAACATGTTCCTCTACAGGAGAAGTTCCGTCGACAGCGGTTTCGTGAACCGCTTTTACAGCGTCAGGAAGATGTTCGCCAACCCACTTACCCTGCCCTACCTGGTATTTCACTGGGCCCGTCCTCTGTATCGGGCCTCCAAATGGAGGCTTGGTCTTTCCGAAGCGGAAGGTGTCTTTCAGGAAAGGACGGGTATCAATATGAAGATATGCGAGGTCCATCCCGAGATCGCCCTTGACATGGACTCCTATACGGACCTCAGAAGGCTTTCCGCCCTAAGGTTCCACAGGGAGGGCAAACCTCATGATCTTGAGCTCGATTTCAAGAACTTCGTCAGGGACAAGAGACTTGAAAGACGGTCCAAGCGGAGAAAGGAAAGCCTCAGCCGCCGCTGACCCGTCCATCGCAGCACAAAACTTCTATCCTCAACAGTCATATCACCATGGATGAAGGGACTCAGACTTTCGGACAGGACCCTCGGGTCAGAGTTCTGCAGGTTCGAAAGGTCCCTGATATTCGAAGAGGACCTGAAGGACGTTGGCTTTGTTTCACATCTCGGGAGCAGGACGTTCCGCCTGGTAAAATCCCGTTTCACCGACCTGGATTCAGGCCGGACCTACGTTCTCCCGCCCGACGGCTCTGTCTCCGTTGACGAAGGGGCATTCGTCAGGGTGGAGGTCGACCGGCTTGTCCCTGACAGGAGGCTCGGTGATCCCGGAAAGGAGAGAGGACTGATAGGGATCCAGACCACCTATGCGGAAGTGGCATCAGTCTCGGAAGCAAGGGTCCCCCTTCCTCCTCCCGGCCTTCCTGTGGATGAATTCCTCGATAGGATCAGCCTCCCCTGGAGGAACGCCGAGGAGGACCATCTCCATCAGATCATCGGCCTGCTGATGGTATCCTCCCCCCGTTCCATTTTCGGAGAAGGGGGCCTTGGGTCCGAGGGGGTGCACAGGGAGAGATCGGTCCTGAAAGGCTCCAACAGGGACTTAGCGAACTCGATCCTCGGGCAGCTTCCGGTGGAGTTCAGGACCGGGGGGACGGCCCAGTACAAGTACTCGAAGATCGAGGGCGTCGGTGATATCAAACTGATCCAGTCGAAGAAGGTGAGCGAGAACTGCTACTCGCTCGTTCCCGAAAGGGTGCATGAGTCGATGGTCGAGAGAAGGATACCCATCCAGCTTCCATTCGTGATCAGGAACTCGGAACTTGTGGAACGCGATATCGCCGTTGACCTTGATGTCCTGGACTACCAGCTATCCGGCCTTTATCTTCCCCCTCCACCCGAAAAGGTACAGGAAGAGACTTTGACGGAGGTGATGAAAAGACTCCATAAAGAGGAGTTCTGGGATATGAACAGCATCGGCGAGATCGAGCCGACCGCAGGTCCCAAATTGAGCCTTGCCCTTACCCGTCTTTTCATCGGCAGAAGCTTCGATGGAAAAGGATACAGAGCATCGAGGACGGACCCCACCGAGGGTATAGAGATCATTCGAAGCATACTTCGATACGGATTCGAGAACATAAGGCTGAAACTGAAGGAGGAGAGCTACTTCAGGTCCCGCAGGTCAGAACCCTGGAGAGGCAGACTGAGATCCCTGGACAAGGAGATATACATCGATCTGAGGAGCAGGTTCGAGGAGAACGGGATCGAGGAGGTGCCCAGGGACAAACTGATGCCAGGGGTGAACACGTACAGGATCGATGAATCGCTTGAAAGGCTGAGCAAGTACGGGTATGTCCTTTTGCTCAAGGGAGGTGCCGTCATCAAGATCATGAGGTCCTACGAACCCTCCGACGAGAACTGACAATCACTCCTCCTCGGTCCCGCCAACCGGCGGAACTTTTTTCCAGCCTGCCGCGTCCCAGGTCCTTGAGAGCTCCGCTTTCAGTCCCGGGCCCATGACGGTGTGGTCGATCCGGTTCTTCCTGACGAAGCTCTGCACCCATTTTATTCTCCGCTTCATGCCTGCTCCATTGGCGTTCTGGATCTCGAGTCCGGGCCTCTTGTTCACTTCGAGAACAACCACACCTCTTCCTTCAGCCAGGGTAAGGTCCACTCCGACGAAGCCAAGCCCCATCGACCCTGCCGCTTCGGCGGCAACCTCGAGAATGTCCTCCCACATGTTGAACTTGAAACCGATAAGAGCCTTTCCGGATGTCGGATGTCTTTTGATATTCTTCCTGAGGTAGGTCGCGGAGATGATCCGCCCTTCGGATATCGAGATCCCGGCCCCGATGGCTCCCTGGTGGATGTTTGCCTTCCCTCCCGACATCTTCGTGGGGAGCCTGGTCATTGCCATTATCGGGAATCCCTTGAAGGCAACAATGCGTATATCGAGCAGACCAGGGGTCTGAAGCTCACGAAGCTTCCTGCTTATTACCAGTCTTTCCTCCACGAGGGCCCTGTCGGGTTCCTTTTTAGTGTATATCCCATCGATTATCCTCTTGGCGTGCCTGATCAGGTATCCATCCTCTACGCCTTTGCCCGAAGTCAGGATGTATCTCTTTGCAACCCTTTTATTAACAACGAGAATGCCCGCCCCACCGTGCCCCTTGGCCGGTTTTATCACGAAACTTCCGTTCGATCCATGGACCCACATCTGGAACCTTTCCAGGTCCTCCTCGGTCTCGACGATCATGTAAGTTTCGGGGATCGGTACGCCCGATCCTTTCAAACGTGCCTTCTCCTCGATCTTATCCATTGTTTCCATCAGGTCCTTGGGATTGTATCGGTCAATAAGGGCCTTCCAGTTCTCCTTGGTGAGAATATCACGGCCGCCATACCAGAAAAGGGGAAGCTTGCCTTCCTTCTCCCTTCTTATCCGTTTCTGGACCTGTTTGAAACGGTTCGGCCTGTTACTCATTGCGCGGACGGACCGTCTGGTCCTCCTAGGGGTCCTGGTTGCCAAATATCATCCTCCTTCCTTGCTCCCCTCGTCCCCCGATGGTCGGATCCTCGTGAACGGTCCGGGGATCACTGAATTGTATGTATCACTTTCTCTCCTGGGATCCTCTCGAGAACCATCCCCTCGATCTGGAAAGGTGCCAGCTTCTGCGCGGTGGTGAGTGCGAGTTTAAGCTTCTGCTCGTTGCTGGAGAAGACCGTGAAAAGGACGTCTCCCCTGTCGACCTGATGCCCGTTCTTCTTCTCAAGTACTATGCCACCTAGTTTATCGTGGGGGCATCCGGCTGCCCTTGCGATGCGTACAAGCTTCTTATTGTGGATGGATGAGACATAACCCCGTTGGGTGGAACGAACCTCTCCCGAGTACTGTCCGACCGGAACGTCATCGGACGTGATATCCCCGATCTCGGTTCCCTGTGCCTCGATTATCTCCCTGAACTTCTTGAGGGCCGCACCGGTTCTCAGAAGTTCATCCGCCTTCTCCTTTCCGTCCCCGGAATACCCGCTCATCTCGAGTATGATGCCGGCAAGCGATGTGGCCTTCTCGAGAGCAGAGGTGGAGGGCGGGTCACCTTCAAGGATCTTGATCGCTTCCTTGCATTCAAGTGCCGGGCCGATGTTCCTTCCGACAGGCTGGCCTCCGAAGGTGATCGCACACTGGACGCGGATCCCTATCCTCTCTCCGATATCCATGAAATCCCTGGCATACTTCCTTGCCAGGTCCACCGAGGTGACCTTGGTCTGAGGCCCCGTGGGTATATCCATCAGGAGGTGGTCTGCGCCGACCGCCTTCTTCTTCGCAAGAACGGACGCAATTACCTGAGAATAAGGATCGATGGAAAGCGGATATTCCGCTCTGATAATGATGTCATCGGCCGGTGCTATGTTCACTCCGCCCCCCCATGCGATTGTGCCTCCGATGCTCTCGGTGATCTCCTTGATCTTCCAACCGGGAAGGGTGACATTAGCGACAGTTTCCAGGATGTCCGCGGTCCCCCCGGCGGACGAGATGGCCCTCGAGCATGTCTTTGGAATATACAGACCCGCAGCTGCAACGATCGGGACCACAAGAAGGGTGACCTTGTTCCCCGGAACCCCGCCTACCGAATGGAAATCGAAAATGGGTTCGACGTCCAGATCGATGACCTCTCCGTTGTTCACCATGGCGAGCGTCAGGTCCTGGATCTCCCTCCCGGTGAGAGGATGCATGTAGGTTGACGAAACGAATGCGGACAGCTCGATGTCAGTGAGCCTGTGGTTCGTTATCTCCTCGGTCAGGATGTCGATCTCCTCGGTGGTCAGCTCGATGTGGTCCAACCTCTTCTTGATGATCTCGATGGACCTCGGTCTGGTGACCGGTACGAGGCGTACCTCATCGTTCTCCGATACCTTCAGGGTCGCCCTGCCTCTCTTCAGCATACCGAGATTTCCCTGGCCGACAACCGAATCCGTGATCTCGATGACGGCTATCAGACTGACCTCGCCAGTGGATATCTTCACCCTGTCCAGGGACCGAAGGCCCAAGGTCGTCGCATCGAGCCTGTTCATTATGACCGTATATTCTCCGGTTTCCAGGTCGATCTCCCTTACCTTGAACGTGGTCGGGGTGCCTGCAGCGTCAAGTTCCTTGTCGTTCTTCATGATCTTCCTCCCTCGGTCGTTATTGGTCCAACCAGTTGAACTGCGTCCTCCTTCCCTCGAGAGCCACCGGACCCTCCATATCGAACAGCTCCCTAATTACCTCGGTCGCAAGATAGGGGGACACAATGCCCATCTCGGTCACGATGGCATCGATGTAATCAGGAGGTGTGGCATCGAAGACCGGATTGAGGATACGGGCTCCGGGAAAATCGGAGGGTTCGAGAGGATCTGCGACCTCCTCCGGGCCCCTGTCCTCGATCTCAACGAGCGACCCGAGGAGGGTTTCCCTGGAGAACTTGAACGTCTCGGCACACACTATGAACGGGACCCGGGATTCATGGGCCGCCATGGCGATCTGCGAGGTCCCGATCTTGTTGATAACGGCCCCATTGGCCGTGATGGTGTCCGCTCCAACCACAACGACGTCTATGTCCCGCATGAAATGGCGGACGGCCGAATCCACGATCATGGTGACCGGGACCCCCCTTTCCAGAAGCCATTTGGTTGTGACATGACCCTGCCTCCACGGTCTGGATTCCGTGGAGAAGACCATATCGACCCTGCCTTCAGTAAATGCTTTGTGTATCGTTGTCAGGGCAGCCATGGAGTTGCAATGGGTCAGTACTGTGGATCCCTTTGGTATTCTCTTGCTCCCTACCTCGGCTATCCTTTCCCTTGCCATTTCAGCACTCCGGACGAATTCGCTCGACTGGGAAACGATCCTCGATCTGATGGAGTCGACGTCGGTCTCAGTCTCGACCCCTTTCAATGTCAGCAGTATACCGTTCCTTAGAGAGACAGCCGTGGGCCTGGTCGAATAGAGGGCCCGGGCAACCGAGCTGAGATCCTCAAGGAAGGTAAACCTGTCCGTACCTTTCCAGGACATCGCATACGAGGAGATCGCACCCGATGCCGCCTTTGCGATCTTCCCGGCTCCTCTTATTGACATATCCCTGATGGAGCCGGCGACTCTTTCAACTTCATCGGTGGGGGCGCTCATTTTCTTACCTTCTCTTCAGGGTATCACTTCGAACATCGGCCCGAAGGCCGGGATAATGTAATCGCAGTATTGAAGAAGCTCTTCCCGGTTCGTGATATCAAAGGTCTGGCCGAACCTCATGGTCCGTCCCTTCTCTCTCAATCCCTTCAGGATCGAAGCGATCTCCGGATCTTCCTCGGAAGCGATACAGGGCCCGGATATTCCGATGATCTTTCCTGCGAATCCTACGGCGGACTGGGCGAGGAGCTCCTCCTTCTTCGGAACATGGAGAAGGAGCACGAGGTTCCCCGGCTCGGGGTGGTTGATGACCTCGAGCTTGAGGTAGCGGTCTATCCAGTGGAACCTGTCGGTTATTGCGATCTTCCTCCTTGGACCGGGGGGGACAAGGCTCCATTCGTCCTTTTTGAGGTGCTGGAGGGCGTTCACGAAGATGTCATCGTTGCCGTTGAAAAGAGGGTCTATCCTTGTCGCGACCATAACGTTCACTTTCTCCACGTTGAGATCGATCCTGTGGATCGACTGGAGCAGCTCCTCCCTCGCTCCTTCTGAACCGGTATCGATCACTACCGTTGTGGTGGGGGTTCTCATCAAGGTCGCCGAGGATGTATCCTTCCCGTCCCCCGCCTTTCTTCCTGCAACTAGCTGGATGAGCTCCATTTTCCTGGATCCGAAATCCTTACCCCTTTGGACCGTCACCGGTCCATCCATATTCGCCTGCTGGCTATCGTCGGTCATCATATCACACCGAATTCGGTTAACAGATATTTGAATTGATTGTATAGGGCGCTTAACGTTTCTCCGCTCCGTCCCTGACCTTGACAGCAGTACCCGTCATACCCTCGATCATCATCCTGGAACCTACCGCAGCCCTTCCTACCGCATATAGCTTGTCGATCTCGTCCACGACCAGAACGACATCCCCGGCCCTGATCCGGGGGTCGGCATCCTTGACGAACTTGCAGAAGACATTGAAACCCTTCGCGTTGTATTCTCCGGTCCCCTCCTCCACCAGTACCCGTTGTAATGGGATATCGCTTCCGGCGTGGAGCCTTTCAGCTGCGGTCCATCGTAGATTGAAGTGGCCGTCATCGGCCCTCAGGGATAGCAGGTGTGCCTCTGAACCATCATCTCCGACCTCCAGGACGTTCCTGATCTTCTTGGTCTTGCGGGAGGTCACGACCCTCACCCTATCCTGGTCCGGCATTATGATATCGTCCGGCCAGAGGCCGCTTATCTTACCGAACTGCATTCGCAGTATCGACCGGACCCTGCGCATTTTAAGAAGAGATGGATCGTTATGCCCTCCCTTGAGGGGGGGATCGTCTTTTCCATCCCACCGGACAACTTTCCGGAACCTTTTAAGGTGCTCCACAAGCTGTCCATCCATGTATTCCTCCATTTCCCTGTCCAGACTTCCCGGGGGCGGGAAGATGGACTGCGAGATGGGGTACATATCATCAAGGTCGAAGGGAACTGCCCCGAACGGTGTGGCTATCATCGGCTCCGCCTCTTCCGGCTGCTCCTCCCACATTGCCTTCCGGACATGGAAGGCATGTGAGCTCGTCCAGTCCGTCAGTACCAGTGCTTTCTTCTTTGTGGAGAGTGGCTCGAGATCCGCCAATGCCGACCTCATCCTGGCGAATTCGGGGCGCGCCAGGGAAAGACCGGTCGAGGACATGAACCTCCTTGTGGTTCTCGGGGCATTCTCCTCGAGGTGGTCAGTGTGGGCCATCATTCTTCTGACAGCCGAGTACATGCTTGGATTGGCCATCGCTGAACGCTCCACCAGTTCCCAGAGCGTCCCTTCAGCTATTGCAGCCCTTACCTCCTGGAGGACATCCCTCAGGACCCAAAGGTTGTGCCTCGAGAGGAGTCCCTCCCTCTGGTCCTTTTCCATCTCGAGTAGGTCTTCTGGCCCCCTCGAGGAGCAAACCGGACACGAACACGGCAGGTTCGCCATCTCCCCCAGCTGGAGTGTCCTGTACCTGGTCATGTATCGGTCCGCCTGGGCGAACTTCGCGTAGGAAGCCGAGTCGAACAGATCGCATCCCAGAGCGACCGCCAGGGGGAGCAGCATCGGGTGGCCAGCCCCGAAAAGATGTGTTGGAATGGATGGTCCAAGTCCTTTCTTGGATGCGACTATGACATCCACGAGTAGTGAGTAATCGTAGCTTTCCATTATCGGCACGACACCCCCTATCGGGGCATATCCGACACCAAGTTCGTAGACACTTCTGCCGGAAAGCTCTCTAAGGTCCATGTGCCTGCCACCCTGGACCGGGACGGCCAGTTCCATTTGTGAATTGACCTGCATCGAGGCCCTGGCACGGTCAAGTGTGATCCCAAGGTCCTTCTCCGCCGCTTCATGCCTGCTGTCCGGGACAGTGAACCTGTCGAGTATGGTCCCGACATCCGATCCGATGGCGTTCTGGAACCTTACAATTTCCAGAGGATCGATATCGACCTCTCCCCCTCCGTTGCCTCCGTACATGTAGGACTGAAAGGTTCCGGAATCGGTCATAATGACCCCCTCAAAGTCCAGAAGTTCGTGGAGGCCTCTTTCCACGGCTTCTGCCCCTAGCGTTTCAGACCTTCTGATGATGTAGGAATTTGTAATGATGGACCCGAATCCGAACTTCTCCATAAGCTCAGATGGGGGAACCCCTGCACCAGAGCTCATACGGTTCGGATTCACGACAGGCATCAGGTCCGGGGTCACGACCTTTCTCCCGTTAACCATGTACAATCCAGACCTGCCCGCAAGATCTGAGGCTTTTATCTCGAAGCTCGAGAACGGTCCCTCTTCAACGGACAAACTTCACACCTGCCTGCTATCTCGGAACACCTCGGGATTTACAATATTGTCGGGTATATCGCCGGAAAGGACCTTCTGCATTCCGTCGGCGACCATGAACGCCATGTTCAACCGGGCAGATACCGTGGCAGATCCGATATGGGGAACCATGATCACGTTCTGAAGATCCATGAGCGGTGGAAAGACCTTCGGCTCCTCCTCGAAAACATCCAGACCGGCCCCCCCGATCCATCCTTCGTGAAGGGACCTGTACAAGGCCTTTTCATCGACCACGGGGCCCCTTGCGGTGTTGATCAAAAAGGCGTCCTTTTTCATCAAGGCGAGCTCTCTTTCGCCGATCAGATGGTAGGTCTCGTCAGAGAGGGGGCAGTTAAGTGAGACGAAATCCGATTCCTCAAGCAGCTCACGAAGTTCCCGGAATTCGGCTCCGAGCTCGCTTTCCATTTCGGGCTTTCTTGTCCTCGAATGGTAGAGGAGCCTCATATCGAAACCTTTTCCTCTTCTGAGGACCGCCTCTCCTGTCTTTCCCGCTCCGATCACTCCCAGTGTCGCCCCGTATACATCCTTTCCCAGAAGGAGTCTGGGGCCCCAGGTCTTGAACTTCCCGCTTCTGATGAACCTGTCCCCCTCCGCCAGCCTTCTTGCGGACGCAAGGATCAAGCCGAACGCAAGGTCAGCGGTAGCATCCGTCAATACACCGGGGGTGTTTATGACCGGTATGCCCTTTGAAGTTGCATACGCAACATCGATGTTGTCATAGCCGACTGCATAATTGCCGATGACACGTAGGCCCGGTGCTCTGTCGATCACCTCCCGGTCGATCCTGTCTCCCAGAAGGCTCAGAACGCCGCTCTTGTCGGCGATCCTGTCGAGGAGCTCCGCCCTCGGCATCGGTTTGTCTTCCTCCCATACGTCGAGATTGGCGAATCCCCGGAGTCTCTCCATTCCTTCCTCGGGCAGGAGCCTGGTCACGAGCAGATATGGACTTTCCCCCTCTTTCATGGACCCACGACCTCTATCATGGACAGCGAACCTCCGATACTGACCAAATTATAATAATGATTGCCCTTATAGGAATCCCAGTTCAGGCCGGGTCCGGCCAGGTTTGCAGGAGGCAGGAAGATGGAGGTCGCAGGATACAGGAACGCTCTGGAGCTGAAGGACTCCGGATATGTGGCGATGACAGCGAGGGAATCCCTTGCCGACGAGATCATCAAGAGGATGAGGGAGTACCGATCCAAGGGACTTTCAAGGGAAGAATCCATGGCCATGCTATTCCCCCGAACGATCGTGGACAAGGAGGTACTGGAAAGCCTTGTGGCATCGCTCCTTGGTGGTTCCCACATATTGTTGTTCGGGCCTTCAGGAACCGGAAAGACAAGTCTCGCCAAAGAGCTGTGGAACCTTTTCCCGAAGACGATCTACACCGTGAGCGGTTGCCCGGTCCAGGACGATCCGATGTCCGTGATAGATCCGGCCTTCTGGAAAAGGGTCAAATGCTGCCCTTCATGCGAGGAGAGGTTCGGGGCAAAGGGCAAGGATTTCGATCCGAGGGACGTGGACCCGCGGTCGGTCCCTGTTTCCATGGTACGGCTGAAGGAGGGGTACGGTCTTGCAAGGGTCCAGGGATCATCGGAGGTATTTCCGGACAATCTAACGGGGGTCTACAATCTCCACAAGCTCGAGGAGATCGGAGATCCGACCAGCCCGCTGATACTCGAACCTGGAAAACTCCTCCAGGCAAATCGGGGTCTGCTTCTTGTCGACGAGGTCGGCAAGCTGCCGCTCGGGACCCAGAACGTTCTCCTTCAGGCCCTGCAGGAAGGAATAGTCTCTCCTGCAAAGTCCAGAGAGACATTCCCCGCCAGCTTCATCGCGGTGACCACCTCTAACCTGAGGGACCTGGACGCTATAAACGAGCCTCTGAACGACAGGCTTTCGAACATTTACGTCGACTACATCAAGGATCACATGAAGAACCGCTCCATCCTTGAGATCTCCAGGGACCATGAGGTCAAGGATGTGTTCTTCCCGGAGATATACCTCCATGCCGCGGTATACGTCGTGGAATCATGGAGGGACCTTTCGGTCGACATACCGGAGCTTTCCGAGGTAGGCTCGAACAGGACGATCCTTGACAATGTTTCGAGGTCGGTCGCCTATGCGGAGATCGACGAGGAGAGGACCGTGTCATTGAACAGTTTCAAGAAAGGGGTCCGGGACGCTCTTTACGGAAGGATAAGGGCAAGGGGAGGTGACTCGTTCCTCCGGAACGAGGAGATAGTGAGAGAATTCCTGCAGGGGAACCTGGAGGTTTCTATCGAAAGGGGTTTCAGGATCTACTGGT
>JBLIRH010000099.1:0-6674 GCA_049472215.1 Thermoplasmatota archaeon
ACCGATGAAGGGAGATCTAATGTCATGTGCTATTTGATTCAGAAGATGATGATAAGCGAGACAACAAGCCCTATCAGAAGCGGGAACTGAGCGCTGACCATCAGGAACAATCGTTTTAGGAAAACCTTCTTCTCCGACAAAGGTCCTTTCACGAATCCTGGTAGGAATAGAAATAGTAAAAAGGAAGGGACGAGGGAGACGCCCATTATCACCGTACCGAGTCTGACCTCCTCGATGTGTGTCTCGTTTAGCATCGGATCGTGCTCCACTTCGTTCCCTTCGATGTCCGTTTCAGGGGCGGAACCGGGTCCCACGACGTTGGAATAGGTCAGCACGAGGATGCACAACAGGAACGTGAACACGGAGATGGAATGCGGCCCCAGGCCGAGTGCAAGATGTTTCGTGAAGGTCTGCCTCTCGATCAGTTTCCTGGTCTCCTCGCTGTATCTCATGCTGGGTTTGAAGATGCTGTAAGGCTGGCCGTTCTTCAGGAGTACCCTCGGGTCCTTGAGGAAATCCGGGATCGAACGGTAATAGAGCACCCCCATCCCCCCGGTGGCCAGGAGGCAAGATACCCCCAATAGCGATCCGGCATAGTAGATGAACTCCTCCTGGAATGGCTCGTAAGACTTGTTCATCATGATCAGTATAAACATCAGAACGCTGTAGATCATGGACGGGAGAAGCATCGAGATCAGCAGGTTCGCCTTCTGAAAATGCTCCCCTCTTAGTGTGGCACTGCTTGGCAGGTCCCCGAACAGGGACCTGTAGGACCTCAGGTACTTTCTTCCGACGAGGAACATGGTGATGAACGTGATGATCCCGGGAAGAACGAGATAGATGATGACCAGGACCGGGATGTTCATCGTGTTCCCCCTGCCGCCATTTCCTTCGCTTTCAGAAGGTCCTCTCTGAACCTATCCAGCCATTTTCTCTTGAAACCGTAGCGGGTCATGAAGGAATAACTGGTCTGCTGTCCGATGAAGTTCTCCTTGACGAAGGAAATGTAGTAGGCGAGATCCTTCCTTCGTTTGACCTCGAAGGACCGGATGTCCTTCAGGTCGATGCTGAGGCTTCCCTTGTTCCCGAGTGCCAGGAGGTCCAGGTCCTTTGTCTTCGGCTCGCCCAGGAACAATCCCGGTATCCAGCCGACGAACATGCTGACGGAGATCCTCTTTTTCATGCCGCTATCGCCGGTGGATAGGAACAGCAGTCTTCTGTCAGTGAGAACGAGCCTGCCCACAAAAGAATCCCACATGGTCAGTCCGGGTTTCTCGCCGGTCCACATCTGGATCCTGTCGGCGGTATTGATCACCGTCTCTTCCATCCGGGGCCCCCTCCAGAGCATAAAAGGGTTCGATGTGTAATGAATTTTCCTAGTTACCTCTCATCCCGCCGTCGATCCACTTCTTCAACTTCTTGAGCCCTTCCTCTATGCTGACCTTAGGCACGAACCCCAACTCCTTCTTCGCGGCAGAGATATCGTACCAGTGGGAGGTGGAAAGCTCCCGGACCAGGAACCTGCTAAGAGGGGGGTCCTTCCCCTTTTTAAACATCTTGTAGAAAGCCTCCGTGAAAACGGCTCCCACGAAAGCAAGATTTGTTGGAACCGATCTTGTGATGGGCTTCGCACCTGCAAGCGATGCAAGCCGGTCGATGAACTCCCAGACGTTCTGGGGGTCGTCGTTGGAGATGAAGAACGCCTTCCCCCTGCAGTCCGGATTATCCCGAAGGGCCCTGTCGGCGAGAACATGGGCGTCCGCGGCGTTGTCGACATATACCATGTCGGCGATGTTATTGCCCTTTCCGATCCTCGTGATCTTACCCTTCTTCGCCCTCTCGATTATCGCGGGGATCAGGTGTGTGTCCCCGGGGCCCCAGATCAGATGTGGCCGCAGGGAGATCGTTCTCAGCTGTTCCGAGTTCGCAGCGAGGAGGATCCTTTCAGCCTCCGCCTTGGATTCGCTGTAGGGGGAATCATATTCTTTCGGATAGGGGACGCTCTCATCGACTCCTTCCATGTCCTTCCCGTCGAATATGACCGAGGGGGAGCTCGTGAAGACCAGCTCCTTTATTTTATTCTGCAGGCAGGCCTCTATGACGTTCTTCGTCCCTTCGACGTTCACTTTCCAGTAGTCATCTTTCTTTCCCCAGTACCCAACCTTCGCGGCGACGTGGAATACCACGTCGAACCCTTTGAAGGCTCTCTTCGTTTCCTCGAGGTTCGATAGGTCCCCCCTGATGACCTTGACTCCCATCTTTCGAAGCTCCGGATAGTCCCCTCGGGAATAGTTTGCAACCTCGTACCCTCCCTCGAGGAGCTTCCTGATGATCGCTCTTCCCAGGAATCCCCCGCCCCCCGTAACTATAGCCTTTCTTTTTCCGACTCCCTCCCGGCTCATCCGAGCTTCCTCCCCGCCCACTCCGCCTGCTTCTCGCGGAATATCTTCGCGTTGTGCCTGATGTCCACCGGGAACTCGTCCTGATAGAGAAGGATCTTGATATTCTCGGTCAGGGGGTTCTTCTTAGCCATTGCCAGAAGCTCCTTCTCAAGAGCTTTCCGGTCGGTCCCCCTCTCGCTCTTTTCAAGTTCGATCAGGATGACGGGTCTCTTCTTCCCCTCGGGACCGACTCCAACCAGCGAACTCCTGAAGACCTTCGGATGCTGGTTGAATACGGCCTCGCACCGTATCGGATACATGGGCCCCTTCTCGGTAACTACCCTGTGGGCTTTCCTTCCGCAGAACCAGAGGTCCCCGTTCTCATCAAAATACCCCGTGTCCCCCATCCTGTGCCAGAAACCCCCGGAGGGGTCCTTGATCTTGGCAGCCCTGGTGGCTTCCTTCCTCTTGTAGTATTCCTTAGTGGCCGTCGGCCCCTTCACGCAGATCTCACCGATATCGCCGGGGGGCAGAACAAGATCATCGCTCCATGCATCGATGGGTTCGTTCGAGACCGGGATTATCCTGACCATGTTCCCTTCGAGGGGCTTCCCTATGCAGGTGCCGGCCCCCTTTGCCGTCTTCGGAAGCGTTTCCGACAGTATCTTCCTGCTGGTGATGTCCGTGACTGGGAGCACCTCGGTCGCCCCGTAGGGAGTATGGATCTCTCCATCCTTTCTGATGATGGACTGGACCTTTTCAAGCATGTCGGGTCTGATAGGGGCCCCCGCCGTTACCACCTTCCTGACGGTGTCCAGTTTCACCTTGTTCTCGATGCAGTACCTCGATAGATTGGTCAGGAGCGCCGGGGACCCGTAGACGCTCGTGCATTTGTTGTCCTTAATCGCTTTCACGATCTTCCTGGGGTCCGCCTGCGCCGGCTTTGTCATGTCCATATCGGGGATGACCGCCGTTATTCCTAGATTGATGTCGAACAGGGAGAAAAGGGGAAAGGTCGCAAGGTCCACGTCACCTGGGACGAAACCGAAGTGCGAATCCATGAAACCCATCTGGGCGTCGAACATTCCGTGCTCGTAAACGACCCCTTTCGGGGGGCCGGTGGAGCCGCTTGTGAAGAATATTCCGACCATGTCATCAGGCCCTCTTTCCACCTGGGGGAAGGGGTCCGTCCTCTCGGACCTGATATCCTTGAGCGAATAACCTCCCCAGAACCATTTCTTTCCGACCGTCACCTTGATCTTGAGGGACCTGAAGGAAGAGGGTGAAGAGATCCTCAGAAGATGCGCCATGGGGATCCCAACGAAGGCCTCCGCTTCTATGGAGGCAAGGGAGGAAACGAGCTTCCTGGTACCCATTCCCGGATCGATGAGAACGATGATCGCACCTACCTTTACAAGGGCGAACGTGATCGCGAAGAACTCCGGGGAAGGCCTCACGAGGAAGATGGTCTTCATGTCCTTTTGTATCCCGATCTCCTTGAGACCGTGTGCATATCGGTCCACTTCCTCCGCAAGCTCCCTGAACGTCAATGTGGAGTAGATGGCGTTCCCCTTTCCGTCCCATCCAAAATGGCAGACAACGGCCTTCTTATCAGGATACTTGAGAGCGTTTGAAGCGAGCCTCTCGGAGAGGTTCCTTGTCCGGAAGACCTCACCTTTCTCCATGGGCCGGGCCTCCCGCCCCTTCCTTGATCGGGTGCTTTTTCAGGAACTTTCGTATCCTCGCGATGATCCTGTCGGTGGCATCCTCGAGGACGAAGTGCCCCGCGTCCTCGAACACTTCCACCTCGGCTTTGGGGAACCTTCTCCTCCACTCTTTGAGTATGTCCATGTCGAAGATGAAGTCCTTGGCCCCCCAGATAACAAGCATCGGGGAGCCTTCCAGCTTGTGGAGGTTCTCATCGGTGATCTTGATGTCCCCGTAGCTGGGCTCCTTCGGATGCAGGGCGATGTCCTGTATGAACCTCTGGACCGCGATCCTGTTGTGCCAGGAGTTGTACGGTGTCGTGTAGGCTTTCTTGACCTCTGGAGGCATCTTCGATTCCAGACCGAAGACGGTCGCCAGCCTCACGAAGGAATTGAATCCCCTGATATGGATGGATGGGAGAAGGGGAAAATTCTTGGCATACCACAACTGCCAGGGCAGTTTCTTGCCTTCCGGCATCCTGAAGCCGGCGGTGTTCATCATTATGAACCTTGAAAAGAGTTCGGGATTCCTGGCGGCCACCCCGGATCCTATGATGCCCCCCCAGTCATGTGCGATCAATGTCACCCCGCCTGATATTCCCAGGTGCTTCAGGAACTCTTCAACATCCTTGATCCTGGTCCCGTACCGATACTCGTACTGCTCGTCCGTGGGTCGGTCGGAGAGCCCGCATCCCATGAGGTCCGGAACGATCACCCTATGGTCCTTCCTGAACTCCTTGATAAGCTCTCTGTAGTAGAAGGACCAGGTGGGATTCCCGTGGAGCATGAGAATGACGTCCCCTTTCCCTTCGTCCAGGTAATGGTATCTCAGCCCGTTATGTTCCCACCAATTGCTCTCGAACGGGTACATTCCCCTGAGTGCCTCGATATCGAAGTTCGGCCCGGGGACCCGCCCGTTCCCCCTTCCAGGTGCACCCGTTTGGGACATTTCCGTTCGAAGCGTATTGAGAACGGATTAATTTAAATTTGGCAACATCCGGGGTTCCCATCCATCATAATTGTTATCTATCTCACTGCGATACCCCTTCTGCAAGCTGGTGTATGAAATGTCCGATGACGAGCGAAAGATAGTGCTCGACAAGAGCAACTTCTCCGAGTGGTACAACGACGTGGTCGAGGTGGCAGGTCTCTCGGAGAAGAGGTACCCGGTAAAGGGTATGAACGTCTGGACACCATACGGATGGAAGATAATGCAGTTCATCGACTCCATTATCAGGAGGGAGTGCGACGCCACAGGTCATGATGAGGTCAACTTTCCGCTCCTGATCCCCAAGACAGAGTTCCAGAAGGAGAAGGACCACATCAAGGGCTTCGATGCGGAGGTCTACTGGGTTACCCACGGCGGCCTCAACGAGCTCGACGTCCCCCTTCTTCTGAGACCCACATCTGAGACAGCGATGTATCCCATATTCTCGCTGTGGGTCCGCTCCCACAACGATCTCCCGCTGAAGACCTATCAGATAGTGAACACGTTCCGCTACGAGACGAAGATGACCCGGTCCTTCATCAGGGTCCGGGAGATCCATTTCTTCGAGGCCCATACCTGCCACGACTCATTCGAGGACGCCGAGAGGCAGATCAGGGAGGACTGCATGATAATGGACAAGGTGGGAAAGGACCTGTGCCTCCCCTACCTCCTGGTGAAGAGGCCCGACTGGGACAAGTTCGCCGGGGCGTTCTACACCATCGGAATCGACTCCATGATGCCGACGGGGCGCACGCTCCAGATGGGGAGCATTCACCAGTACAAGGAGAATTTCTCGAGGCCCTACGACATCAAGTACGAGGGCCAGGACGCCCAGTTCCACTACTGCCACCAGACGACCTACGGGATGTCAGAGAGGCTCGTTGGGGCGATAGTAGGGATCCACGGGGACGATAAGGGGGTCATACTACCTCCCAAGATCGCTCCATTCCAGTTCGTCATAATCCCGATCCTTGCCAAAGGCAAAACGGAGATGGTCCTCGAGGAAGCGAAGAAGCTCATGGAGGAGATGAAGGGGATGGGATTCCGTGTGAAGCTCGACGACCGTGACCAGAGGCCCGGCTCCAAGCACTATGACTGGGAGATCAAAGGAGTCCCCATAAGGATCGAGATAGGCCCCAAGGACATCGAGAAGGGCACGCTGGTATTCGCCAGAAGGGACCTCTCCACCAAATCCTTCATCCAGAGGTCGAACCTGAAATCAGAGGCAGACAAAGCCCTGGAAGAGGTCCAGGACGAACTCCTCAGAAGAGCGCAGGAGATAGTGGACAATGGGGTCAGGGAAGTGGATTCCCTTGACGACGGCATCAAGCTCCTCGGGTCCGGCTGGGACGGTCTGCTGAAGACCCACTGGTGCGGAGAGATGGATTGCGCCGAGGAGAGGGAGAAAGGACTCGACAAGACCTACCTGGGATTCCCCCTCAAGGATGCCAGTTCGGGAGAGCTTGAGGCCGCTCACGGAAACTGCATGTTCTGCGGGCGCCCCACGGAAACCGTGGTTATCCTCTCCAAGAGCTATTGAGCTCAGTAAAATCAAAGAGCATCCTATACGTTCCCGCCGTCATGAAGATGAACAAGGAC
>JBLIRH010000100.1:0-6171 GCA_049472215.1 Thermoplasmatota archaeon
GAACACGGAACCCACGAGCATCGAAACGGTCGCTCTCCCGACGACCTATTTCCTCCATTTCAAGTTCGAGCTCACCCCCATGTACATGGATTCTCATTCAAGCGCTTACATATACATTTTCAAGGACAAGGTGCCCGATATGTCCGTCGATGCGGTAGGCGGAGATCTCCATGTCTATCTGAAGGACAGATCGTTCCGCAACGCCACCATAAACGCAGCGCATCCGGTCATTAAATGGGACCTGGCCTTTAGGGACTGCGACACCAACAATTACTATGTCCTCCTCTACAACCCGGACGATCCCAACGATGATTACGACAACAAGGACGTCATCATAGATATGGAGGTCAACTACGAGCCATTGCTCCCCTTGATCCCAATCTTCTTCGTGCTTGCTTTCATCATCGTTCTCCCGCTTGCGATCATCAGACTGTATGTGATCTCGCAGAAGAAGAAGGAGCTGAGGGTGTTATTGACGCTTGACTTCGAGAGCCTTTCGGACGAGGATAAGCTGAGGCTAGGGATCCCCATAACCCCTAGGCCCCAGCCTCCGGCCATGAACCCGGGATTCCAGGCTCCGCCCCCGGTCCCCCAGCAGCCCGGTCAGCTCAAGTGACCGGAACATCGTGAAAAGGCCTTCACGTTCCACTGGAAAGAGGCCCTTACGCCGTGAATAAGGAACCCTTTTATCCATCTACTGTATTATGAACAATCCACCCCTTGGGGTAAGGAGGGGTCCAATGGAACAGGAACAGATCGCGCCTGTTATCCAAGAGATAAAAGAGGCGCTACCGGAGATAGAAGAAGAGAAGATAAGAACGGAAATGGACAGGTACCTTCGCTACGGTATAATCCCGCAGGAAGCGAAAAAGGCCATCATCAGGAAGTTCGGCGGAACGCCGGCATCTTTTTCTCCCATGGGCGAAAAGAAGCTCAACGAGCTCAAGGGCGGTGAGATGAACATAGACCTCACGGTGAAGTGCCTCTCGTCCAAGGAGAGGGTCCAGCAGACCCAGAACGGGGACAAGACCCTGGTCACGGGACTGGTGGCCGATGAGACCATGATCAGAAGGTTCGTATCCTGGGAAGGCCACATGCTCGAGAAGGGCTCTGCATACCTCATCAAGGGTGCCTACGCCAAGACCTTCAGGGGAGAGGTCGAGATAAACCTGGGTCCTTACACAAATGTTGAGGAAGCCCCGTCGGGGGCCCTCTCCGATCTGGATGTGGCAAAGCTTCCAAGGTTCGGCAATATCCTCAAGCTCGAGCTGAAGGACGTCCGTCCCGGAATGGGGAACATACAGATAACTGCAAAGATCATGGACCTCGAGAAGCGGGCGATCGAGACCGACAAGGGCAGGAAGAACATCTACGACGGCATGCTTGCCGACGATACAAAGAGGGTGAGGTTCACTTCCTGGTCGGATTTCAATTTCGAGATCGGCGACGTTGTGACCATCAAAGGGGCATACGTCAAGGATTGGCGGGGCATCCCGCAGATCAATTTCGATGAGAGGGCCGAGATCGAGATGGAGAAGGACCGTGATTTCAATATCATGAAGACCCCCCGGCTCTTAGCCGAGGACCTTGTCAATGCCGGAGCGACCGATATCGAGATCTCGGGCACGATAATCGAGATAAGGGATGGATCGGGCCTGATATTCCGGTGCCCGGAGTGCAACAGGGCGCTTCTCAACGGCAGTTGCTCCATTCACGGCCAGCAGGAAGGTATGGCCGACCTTCGTACGAAGGTGGTCGTCGACGACGGTACAGGCGCGCTCTTTGCCGTCCTGAACACCGAGATAACCGAAGAGATCCTCGGACGCAAGGTCTCGGATTGTGTCGAGAAGTACTGCGATGACGAGGAGAGGATAGTGACAGAGCTGAACGATGCGCTCCTCGGTCGTGATTACGTCATGCGGGGAAATGTAATAAGGGACGATTTCGGACCGACGATCCTTCCCGCCCAGGTCTCCCTCGAGGAGAAGGACGACCTGGAGGAGGCGCAGACCCTCCTGGACCTTCTGGAGGTGATCTGATGGCTAGGATGAGGGAGGTTGCCCGAAGGATCTTTGCCGTCGAATACAACCGGTCCCAGCATGAGGACCGGGGTCTTGAGGAGAACGCCCCCAACTACATCGTTACGCCTCTTGGAACCACCGTCAACAGGGTCTATTTCGTCGGTGTAATGATGACAAAGACCAACACCGGCTCTGACGAGTCCCCCCAGTACAGGGTTGAGGTCAGGGACCCCACGGGGACGTTCTATCTTTATGCTGGCCAGTACCAGCCCCATGCATTATCCGCCATCGGCAGGATAGAGCCCCCCTCCCTGGTCGGCGTCGTGGGAAAGGTCAGGACCTTCGTGAAAGAGGACGGGACCTTCTACGCCTCCGTGAAGCCGGAGGTCGTTTTCCCCGTTGACATCCCCCAGAGGGACAGGTGGGTCATCGAGACCTCGAGATTCACTATGGAGCGCTTGAAGGCAGTCAAGGACGCTATGGAAGAGGATCAGCCCACCATCGATTCACTTATAGAGAAGGGTCATCCGAGGAGGGCCGCAGAGGCCGGAGCCAACGCCGTCGGTCTCTACGGAAATTTCGACCTGACACCATATAAGGAGGGTATAAGGGATGCCCTCAATCTCGTTCTGGAGGGAGGTGGAAAGAGCGTAGGGATCCCGGAGATCGTCGGGGAGGAGCCAGCTCAGGGAAAGGAGGAGGCATCGGCGGTCAGGGAGGATGTGAAGGAGCTTATCCTCGGGATCATCAACGAGCTCTCCGGTGATAAGGGAGCCCTCTATCGCGACATAATAACACAATGCGAGAAGAAGGGTGTTGACAAGATACAGCTCGAGGAGACCATCCAGGAGCTTCTGGACGAGGGTCAGATATACGAGCCCACCATAGGGATCATAAAACCAATATGAGGTCGGTCCTTGACGAAGGAGTGGATCAGGCAGAGGAAACGCGATCCTTATTATAGAAAGGCCAGATCAGAGGGTTACAGGTCCAGGGCCGCCTACAAGCTCAAGGAGATCAACAACAGGCTGCGTCTCATCAAGAGGGGCGGCAGGGTCCTTGACCTTGGTGCGTCCCCCGGAGGCTGGAGCCAGGTGGCAAAGGAGCTGACCGGCCCAGGCGGCTTGGTCGTGGCGGTGGACCTTGTGCCGATGGACCCTGTGGATGGTGTGAGGTTCGTTCTCGGGGACATCGAGGACCCCGAGACCCTGAACAGCGTGATGGAGTTGTCAAGGGAATACGATATCGTTATCTCTGACGCGTCTCCCAGCCTCTCGGGTAACAGGACCCTTGACAGGGGAAGGTCCCTGGCCCTTTGCTGGGCCGTGCTCAAGATCGCGTCCGAAGTGCTTAGACCGGGCGGAAGCGCTCTTGTAAAGATGTTCCAGGGCTCGGAGGTTGACGAGCTCATAGAGGAGTTCGGGGGTCAGTACAGGAACGTCGACCGAATGAAGCCCCGTTCTTCGTTGAAGAGGTCGATAGAGATCTATATCGCTTTCAGGGGGAAGCTTGATGCCAGGCAGATTGACGATGGGTCTGTATAATTCACTTGATCCTGTGAAGATGGCAGAGGCCCACAGGAGGGCCCTTGCGAGAGCCGGGCCAGTGGCGGCCGCCTTTGACTGCAACCTTGCGGTCTTCGGCTTTCCCTTTGAACAGGAGCTGCGAACGCCCAGGGAGGTTGCACAATGGCTGGTATCCACCTCGTCGATCGGACAGGGCGGGGACTGGATCGTCAAACTTGCCGACCAGGGCCGCTTCGTTCATTTTCCGTTCCCCAAGGGAGGTTTCCCTCCCCAGCTGGGAAGACCGGTGGTTGCGACCAGGAGACCCGATGAGAAGCGTTCGACGACCCCTCGCGAAGTTGCACGGATGCTCCACGATGGAAGATCGGTCCTGCTGCTTTTCGGATTGGGTCCGAGAGGCCTTCCGGACAGGATAATGGCCATGGGAGAATACCACATGGACCTGACCGGAAAAGGTGTGAGCATGGAGACCTGCACGGCGATCGGTGCGGCCCCTGCAAGGATAATGACCTATATGGAGATGCTCTGAGGACTCAGGGCAGGGGAAGCCAGCAGAGTTCCATATGATCGCAGTTCAGAACAAGCTCCCTCGAGCAGAAGTCGCATTCCGGGACGGCGGAGTTTGTCGGGACCGGAGGATTGTCGTCGAGTATGTTGCGGTATGCATCGTGGAGCTCCCCCCTTGTGAAGGTCTCCCCCGAATCCAGGGAATCCCTGACCACGTACGATGCCATCTCGGCAAAGACCGGAACGCCGTCGAACATGGGTTCTTCTTGATAGCCGGAGAACCTTGCCCTGCAGTTCGTACAGAAATATACCATGTGTCCCTCCGGACCCGTGAACGGGAGGAGGACACCGTTCTGACATTGCTTGCAATCGGCGTAATCCACGGTCTCACCAATGACACGTATCACACTATGGGATTTTAACGCTAACGGAGATCAACCTCGATGACACCATCCGCCACCTTCCCCAACAACTCCTTGAATCCGGCCTTCTCTGCTTCGATGGCGACCTGCTCCGCATCGGCTTTGGTGATTGGGAACCTGGGAGTGGCGGTGCAGCCGGTGGTCCTCTTGATCGAAATATCGAAGGTCCCTATCTCCTTCCCGATCCCCTCGATATCCACCTTGTCGAAACCTATGAGGGGGCGGACGATATGATGCCTTATACCCGCGCTTACGGCTGCCATGTTGGGAAGGGTCTGGGAAGCGACCTGCCCCATGGAGTCCCCCATAACGATCCCCTGGCATCCCCAACGGTCACATAGGATGTCTGCTAGATTGAGCATACCTTTCTTGCAGAGCACGCAGGTGTACTTGGGGTTCGAGAACTCCTTGAAGGCTGAAAGGAAGATCCCATGCGGGGCACGGAACAATCTTACCCTGTCCGGGAACAGCTCCTTCAACCTTCCGGCAAGTTCCTCCACTTTCGCGAGCTCGTCGCTCTCGCCGAATGGCCGGTTGTCCATATTGAGTATCCACACCTCGGCTCCGGTCTTCAGCATCAGATATGCAGCGACTGGTGAATCTATCCCTCCGGACATCAGGGCGACGTACCTCATATTCCTTCCTCGATAAGAGTTTCTATCAGTCTTCGGAGTTCCAGGACGGCCTCGGGCTCCAACGTGAACTCCTCCCTGTAGGGGCATTCCTCGTCAAGCAGAGGCGTCATCGAGGGCAGTGACATTATCAGGGGATAGAGCCTGCAGCCGAATGGCCGGATGTCGTAGATGGTGCACCTGCCCTCGGCCGACAGGAAGAAGCATCTGCCGTCCACGTTCCTGAGCTCCATTGTGTCCTCGTGGTAGAAATCACTTTTGCCGGAATCAGTGATCCTCCTGACGTCCTCCAGGGTGAGGGCCATCTCGGTGCCGCGGCAGCAATGGCTGCATCCGTTCCTCAGACATACCGAGCCCTTCAAACCTGCTTTCCCCCGTCAAGGGTTATCCCGGTCTGCCCCTGGTAGGTCCCCGACCTGTCCTCGTAGAGGTGCTGCGGGCTCGATGAGAGCTTCAGGTAAACGATCTGGCATATACGCTCCCCTATGGGAAGTGAGACCCTTTCGGGACCAAGGTTCGCTACGGAGAAGGTGAGGGTGCCCTTGAACCCGGCATCCACGACGCCGAATCCGCCGATGAGCCCCTTCCGGACGAACGATGATCTCATCCACAGGTTCGCGCACAGGTCCGGCGGGACCTCGAGGAACTCCAGCGTGGATACAAGGCACCAGTCACCGGGTTCGAGGTAAACCTGTCCTATGGTGACCTTTCCCTCCGGATTCCTGGTGAAAACCTCCGATATGGTGAGGTCGTAGCCGTTCGGGGTAAGGTTCTTCTCCCTGAAGGGATCGATCCTCATCGATCCCCGCTCCAGCCTATAGACGATATCGTGGTCCGAGAGGACTGTCATGGGACGGGTCTAGGCAAAGCAGCCGTAAAATCTTTTCTGTCGTGGATTCGCAATCCTTTTGTACTAGTGAGGTTTCACCGAATAACCCTGTGGCGCTTATGTGGGACCAGTACCTTGCTGCCGGAGTCGAGGAGGACCTCGACGAAGCGGAATACAACATATCCGTTACCGTGAGGTGCCCGTACTGTCCCAGGACATTCTCGGGACCCAGGG
>JBLIRH010000101.1:0-6472 GCA_049472215.1 Thermoplasmatota archaeon
TCCTCGGTCATTACCAGATCGAAGGATTCCGAACCCCCGTAATCAGGATTGAATATGCGGACACGGTCAGCGGCGGTATTGAGGATCACAACCTCTCCGAGGTTGTCCCCGTCCACATCACCAGCTGCCATATGTCCGGTAATTCCGTCGTTCTCGATGAAATCGTTTTCAATGATCGGGAATGCATCGCTTTTATGGACCACATCGAGGTCTGCCATGGTAGGAGCTATGAGGGCGGCGAGATCGTCCATGTTGTTCTGGAACTGCTGGACCCCCGATCCCGCTCCAGATAGAAGGAGGGCTTTCCCCTCGTGATCATTGTACAATCCCCCTTCGTGAACATGTATCGATGTATTGATCGGTCTGAGCATCTCACCGAGATCGTCCCCGATTATCCTTCCCACGATAAGCTCCGGGGCATTACCTCCGTTAAGGTTGGAATATCCATGATCGGATACACCAACATCGTTCCATGCCGATCCATCCCAGTACACACTATTGTAATTCCAGGCTGGAATGACAACATCCTCGCCGAGGATCATTAAGTATCCCATATCATCGAACAACGGTGCCATCATATCCTTCCATTCGATAAGATCATCGAGGATCTGTTCCTCTGATGGAGCGACACCCGCTCTGCGAGGAGGAAATCCGAAGACCCCCCATTTCAATGATGCGAGATAGGCCGTCCTCATGAGAAGCTGGTCGGATTCCCGCCAACCGATGGCGCTGGCAAGCCTTATCGGAACCGTCAACACCATGTAACTGGATTGGGATATCGCGTGAAGAGCTCCTGCCCTCATGATATACCCCTCGTCGAAATTCGCGGTGGGTATGCCGTAATACCTGGAATAATCCACGAGGCGGTCCTCCCGGAGGTAGGTTGCGGATGTGGTGAAGTTCTCTCCCACAGTGGAATCCCATCTCCATGCACCAAGTTCCCATTCCTCATCATCGTAGATGATTGGTATGCAGTCATAGGTGACGGTCACCTCGTCTTCTGGTTCAAGAGAACCCACTTCAAGAACGACCTTCCAAATGATCGATAGAGTATCACCAGTTTGAGTACCAGGATCACCATTTATCGGAACGAAACCCCTGATCCAATCTTCGACAACGATATCAACAGCGGTACCTCTGCCGTGGTTCGATACGGTCAGTGGAACCGTGCAGGTTGTTCCTGTTCGGAGGATGTTGCCCCTCCTCACCCATATGTCCGGGTCCGGTGGATCGAGGATGTTGTCGATAAGGATAGTCCTCTCCACTGAGGTTACATTCCCCTCGTGATTCCTGACCTCTATTCCTATAGTGGCCTCTCCCTCCGATAGAGAGGTTGTATCCAATGTGAAAAGCGGTCCGAAGTATGAAGCGTCGGGATGTCTCGCCTCATCGACCTCCATAAGCGCTCCGTTCACGTACCAGGAAGCGTTGACCATGCCCCCGGGGTCCTCGCAGCGAGCTATGAAGAACTCGGAACCCCTCCGCGGCAAGGTTGGCGAAGGTGAGAAATTTACGATCGGGTACCTGATGGTCGGACGGGCCTGGACGACCAGTGTTGTCATGAACTCCTTTTCCTCACCGGTCAAGGTCTCCACCCTGGCGATGAGTGCATAACTGCCCGCTTTCTTCATGGACATGTCCAGGGTAAGGTCCCGGAAGGTTCCCTTTCCCATGGCACCATTGCTCTTGATCATCTTCCCGTTGAGGTACAGATCGACCTTCCGAAGTCCCAGCTTCTCTGATATGCTGAACGGTATCCTTACGACCTCAGGCTTGATACTGTATGATGATCTCTCGAAGCCACCGGCAACATCCGCGGTCCCGTCCGGATCATCTGTAACGAATGAAAGAAGCCCGCTCCTGACGGTCCTCCCGAACTCATCCTTCGCCATGATCCTGTAGAGATACTGTGTCGAAGGTTTCAGGGACCCGATCTCAAGTGAATCCGATGTTTTCGGGGTTTTGGTTTCAGCACTCTTTCCAAGCTTGCTGGTCATCCCGTATTCCATGAAGGTTACCGCAGGAACAGAGGTCTCCCATTCTATGGTCGCTTTGGTTTCTCCCGGATCTTTGCAGATCGGTCCCTTCAAGAAATAAAGGGAGGAACGATCCGTCCACGTGATGAAGTAACCGTTGTTGGAATTGTTCATTTCCGCAACATCGTTTGGAAAGTCCACGCTGATCGATATCTCTGCCTGGGGCATCAAAGTTCGGTTCCATACCCATTGGAAAGGAACCTTGATCCGGCCGTGGGGAGGGATCGGATCGAATACCATTTCCCAAGGCTGGCTTTGTCCGTAAATATTGAGTATCACATAGAAGAACTGGGTGCATTCAACCTCTCCGATATTCTCGATCACTGCTACGGTATTCTCCTTTTCCGGATCCTGGTAGAACGACCTCACGATGAGGTCGGGGAGCTCTCTGTTCCATACCTCTACCCTCAGATTGTTCGAGAAGTTCGCATCCACCGCTATTATATGGTAATAGATCTCCACTTCGACCTTGATCCGGGACGTGCTCCACATTAACCCCTGGGAAAAGGTGACATTGGCGACCCCCTGTCCGGGGGCCCAATACACCAGCTCCTGATAATAAGGATATCCGTCGACGGTGAGGTTCAATATGAACTGCCCCTGATAGTCTATCCCCAGGTTCACGATGCGGCACCAGACCCTTGAAGAGGTCGAATTGAACCAGATATCCTCCACCGAAAGATCCGGATCTGTCGCCCTGGTCTCTCTGGCTTCTTCGCTTTCCGAAAAGGCCAGGGAACAGAATAGAAGCAGCAGGACCAAGGATAAAGCAAGGAATCTCCCTTTCAAGATGTATTTCATATTGACCCCCCGATTATGAGTGGATTCTATCATATTAAGAATTATCGAAACCCGCTGTTTGGGGCAACCCTTTTAATGTTTACAATTCTACTCAGTCCATGGACGGGTACAGAAAGGGACTCATCCTCGAGTATCTCACGGTCGGATACAATATCGTTGAAGCTGTTCTCTCGATCCTTTTCGGGGCCCTGGCCGGAAGTGTCGCTCTTGTCGGATTCGGTCTGGACAGCATCGTCGAATCCCTTTCCGGCGGGGTTCTGCTATGGAGGCTTCACCAGCACAAAAAGGTGACCGAGGAGCAGGAGGAGCGCATCGAGTTCATCGCGGTGAGACTTGTTGCTGTAACTTTCATCATCCTCGGACTCTACGTCCTTTTCGAATCCCTGGTCTCCCTGGGGGTCCCCAAACTGCTGGGAGCGCCTGAAAGCATCTCCATCCTTCACAGGGAAGAACCGGATGTCTCCCTTCCGGGGATCGCCATAGCTGTCGCATCGCTGATCGTGATGCCGGTCCTTGCCTATCTGAAGAAGAAGACCGGCAAGGAGATCGGGAGCAAGGCACTGGTCGCCGATGCGAAAGAGACGCTGGTCTGTGCCTGGCTTTCAGTGGCCCTTCTCGGGGGGCTCTTATTGAACGCCCTTTTTGGATGGTGGTGGGCAGATCCGGTGGCCGGCCTGTTCATTGTAGCCTTCCTGTTCAAGGAAGGCTTTGAGCAGTGGGGAGAGGCGGGTGAGGATGATGATGACTAGAGCTCACGCTACGTCAAGCGATATAAGACCATTTATCCGGCTGCAATTGCGAGACCGAACATCAATACATAGAAAATGGTTCCAAGGATCGTGAACGCAGTAACGATCGCACCCATGACTATTCCAGCGATCGCATTACCTCTACCTTCTTCTCCGGTCTTTTTGATCTGGCTCAGTGCGATCAATCCAAGGATCAATGCGATAGGCCCGCAGATCGAAACACAAAATCCGATGATACCAAGTACCATTGAAGCTGTTGCCAATCCATTCGTCTTTCCCATATTGGTTCCCTCCACCTATCTTTCTGGAATACACACCTCTATCCCAGGTAAAGCTTGAAGGCCATACAGGATATAAGTATTTTTAGGGGCCAGATAAAAGGAAAAACGGCATTATTTGTCAAGTTCCCTGACCACGGACATGCCCTTGCATTCTTTCAGATCGGCCTTGAATTCGCACTCCTCGCATGTCCGTTTCATGTAGTGGAACCTCAGTGCGCCACCCAATACTCCGTAAAGGAGAAAAAGCCCTATAATGGTCCAGTAGGTTACGGCGAATCCCAGGTCCAGCTCGAAGATGCTGATCAATATGAGCGAGATGCCAATACCAAGGACGATCTTGATCAGTGATTTTCCGACGACACCCATCTTCCGAAAAACGGCCCTGATGATCTGAAAGAGACCCAGGAAGATCCCGGCTCCCATGATAAGGAAGGGAGAGAAAACACCGAACATATCCCTGACGGGTTCGATCAACAGATAGATCGCAATTATTGCAAGAGCCAGGCCGTAGGCTATCGTGCACCCCCTGCACAATCTGACCTTCCCGATCCTTATTACATCAGCTTTGTAAGGCGGGCAATCCGGATGGTGTGACAGTGCAAAGGGTAGGAGCTTTGGGAATCCGCGAAGGATATCTTTGAACAGGCCCCTATCCTTCCTTGAACCTTCATCGGCCACAACAACCGAAACGATTGTTCGTTATAATAAGTTGGCAAGACCCAAGACCGTTCGAGACAGTAGCTGTTCAATAGGGTGTGGCGGTGAACACGACAAGGAAGAAGAAGAGGTAGATCAACATGATGAGCCCCTTGAAACCCACAATGCAGAACCCTATTATCACACCTGCCATCGCCATTCCCTTTCCCTCGTACTTGTGGGGTTCCTTGTTGATCTGGTTCAAGGCGACGAAGCCGAGTATTATGCCCACTATCGGGACGATCGAAACTGCGATACCTGCAAGTGAACAGACAAGGGAGGCTATTGCAAGACCGTTCGTCGATTTCTGGACCGGCGGGGTGTAATTATAGTAAGGTGGATAGTTGTACTGATAGGGTTGGTACGGCTGGTACGTCTGACCGGTCTGGTATGGTGGACTCTCCATCTTGTTCCCGGGACCAAATCAGATTGCCAGTATTTAACACTGATTAAGCAGGACACAAAACGAGCGGGGGGCCGATCATAGCATAGCGGACCAGTCCATGAATATGAACGGAAGCGAGATGAAGAATATGACCAGGATGATGTAAAAGATAACCACCAGTATCTTGAAACCAATTATTATGAAACCGGCGATGATCCCGGCCTTGGCCATTCCCTTTCCCTCATAACGATGAGGTTCCTTCTTGATCTGGTCCAGAGCCATGAATCCCAGGACGATCCCTATCGCCGCAGCTGATGGAAAGAATAAACCAGCCAGTGATACTACAAGTGAGACCATGGCCAGCTCATTGGTCTTCTTTTTTATCGGGAACCCATCCTCATCGTAGAGGACCTTATCCTTCTTGGCCATGGGATTCGATACGTTTAGGATTATTAAACACCATCTGCAGGGAGTTCATTGAAGGGGCCTTCTGATCCTTCTAGCATCCGAAGGACCTCACTGACGGCAGCTGCGGCCATCTCCCTCTCCCTTTGCGTCGGTTCCATCTCCTCGAACTCGTCCTCGTCGAGGATGATATGGCCTCCGTCGGATCTAACCCAGATATCTATGGCGAGATCTCGCCATTTAATGAGCCCATCGGATATCTCCGGGGGATAGGTGACGTTGGCGTAGAAACCCTTCAATATTCCCTCTCTATCAGCGATCCTGAAGATGTTGAACCATTTGTGGAAATAGAAGGTCTCCACCCAGATGTCATCGGGTTCGAATAGAACATAGCCGAGGTCCAGAGGCTCCCTGGACCAGCCGGTGTCGATGGAGATGAAATCGTCGGTCCGTTCCCGAAGGGTGCCGGTATACTCTATCTTCACAGAGCCATCCGGGTTGATCTTCTGGACCTTATACATACTCCAAGGTAATGAGATAAGAATAATAAAAGAAAGGGGTTTCGAACCGACACTCGATGTCAAAAGTGCTCGAGGAACCGACCAGGTTAAGTAATGTTGGGGGGAGCAGAGCTCCCCCCTTGTATATCTTAGGAGGTGATCCATCCGCAGGTTCCCCTACGGATACCTTGTTACGACTTAACCCCGCTTACTAAGCCTAAGTTTGAACGTAGCAAAAACTACATCCTCACTCAGACCCAACTCGCATGGTTTGACGGGCGGTGTGTGCAAGGAGCAGGGGCATATTCACCGCGGGATGTTGATCCGCGATTACTACGGATTCCAGCTTCATGAGGGTGAGTTGCAACCCTCAATCCGAACTACGACTAGGTTTCGGGATTACCTTCACCTTTCGGTGTCGAAGCTCATTGTCCTAGCCTTTGTAGCGCGCGTGTAGCCCGGGGGATTCGGGGCATACTGACCTACCGTTGCCCTCGCCTTCCTCTGACTTATCGCCAGCGGTTTCTTTAATGTGCCTGATAAGCGGACTTACCAGTAGCAATTAAAGATGAGGGTCTCGTTCGTTATCTGACTTAACAGAACGCCTTACGGTACGAAC
>JBLIRH010000102.1:0-6177 GCA_049472215.1 Thermoplasmatota archaeon
GGAGAAGGAGAGGGAAGAGGAATACCTCTCATACGAGGAGCTGTACGGAGTTCCCGCTCCGGAAAAGGAAGAGGAAGGGATGACCACCACCGAACTGAAGGATTACATCCATGGGCAGATCGAGGAACTGGAAGAAGGATGATAGGGAGCTTGAACCTACAACTCTCTGTAGGCCTTGGACCTGTGCCTTATTGATAGGATATAAACGATCTTCTCCTCTTCATCGATATCGAAGAACACCCGATAATCTCCAACTCTCAAACGCCAGAACTTGGAACCCAAGATCTTCTTTACATCATTTTTGCCTGTAGGATATGGGTTCTCCATCAGGATAGATCTCACCTTTTCTTTTATCCTGACCTGGTCCTCGTTCGGAAGGATCTTCATTTCCTTTATGGCTCTCTTTTCGATCCTTATCTGATAGCTCATACGAACGCCTCATCGAAGTCCACGAAATCCCCCTTCTCCCTCCTCTCCTTCAACATCCTGAGGAATTTCTCTCTTCGATAGGCCTCAGCCATCTCCTGAAGCAGCTCGTCATAGGTCTGACCCTTGTGTCCGAGGCTCTTTATCAGGTCCAGTGTATCCTCTGTGACAGGTATCCTTTTCGTTGCCAGTGTCATTATCTATTGTACACCATTTACAATATTTGTAAATTACTGTAAACTGTGTGCAATTATCGTGGTTCCATTGACAACAAACCAACTACATATGCATCATAGATTCGACCCTGACATTCAAGGGAAAAGCAAATACCCCTGACCTCGTTTACATACCAAGGTGAATCAAATGGAAGGGGAAACCGCCTACTACTGCAGTGAATGCCACAAGGTCTTAAAAAGCGGAAAGAGGGAGTTCTCTCCCGAATGCTGCGGCCACGGAATGGAGTTCGTCTCCCTGTACGAATGCATGAAGGACCCCTCATGGGCGGAGCATGCGAGGTTCTTCGACGACGACGGTCCTTGCGATCCGGGACTTTGATGCGGGGGCTCCCTTCGGATTCGGAAATTTTAGAGATGTATAGATATATGTGGCATTATCGAGCAATATAGTGACCAAATACCACATTTCCTCTCCCTGTATGTTAAAACACTACCCTCATACTTTAGGGGCCATTTAAATATCCCACCGAAGCATAATATATTTACAAGACGGGGTGAAACTAATTATTATCTCACACACCTCTCTCCTCTTAGATCCCCCACTTCCCCCCGTCTTTCTCTTTCATCTCAACAAACACATCTTGAGAAAAATTGTTCTACCGAGCTTCCAAAAGACTTATCTGGTCCGGGATGAATGGATAGGCGGGTCCAAATAATATAAATCCGAAATGGAGGTTCGGGAAACATGAAGTTCATCAGTTCAATGCTTGTCCTCTTACTGCTGATCATACCGTTGGGGGCCGCCATAGACCTCCCCGAAAGGGAAAGGTCTGAATGGAGGGGCCTTGATTCCCCATGGACCCCCCCGGTCTACGAACCGGAAGAAAAACTGCCATGGTGGGAGAGGACCGTCTTCGACAGTAACGGCAACGGGATCTCGGATGTTCTCGAGCCATACGCTGAACTTTCTGAAGAAGACTCCATACTAATGGACGTCACCATATCCTATTCCAGGGACATCACGGAAGATGACATATTATCCCTCAAGCTCAGGGGATTCGAGATCTCCACACCCATCGAGCTGATCGACGCCATAGCCCTGAGGAACGTCCCTTCCCACAGGACCTACGAGCTGATGAACCTCGAGGACGTCGTCTTCATCGAACCCCTCGGGATACCCGTCCTTTTCTCGGACATAGCGACCCCGACGGTACAGGCAAAACAGTCGGAGATGTACTCCCCACAGACGGCATGGGACCTTGGATACCAGGGACGGGGGGTTTCCGTTGCAGTGATAGACACCGGGATAGACGACGAGCACCCCTCGCTCCAGGGGAAATTCCTGGGCGGGGTGGACATGACGAAACCCGACAACCTTCCCTTCATCTACCCCCAGGACGGCACCTACAATCCCGACGACATCCAGGGGCACGGCTCCACCTGCTCCGGGATAGCGACCGGAACAGGGGCCCCGGAGGGGCTCTACCAGGGGACCGCCCCGGAAGCCCACCTCGTCGATGTCCGCATAGGAACCAAGATCGGCTTCGCCCCGGGGGAGTTCTGGGTGGGAGCGATAAACGATCCCCACCTCAAGGATGGAACGATAAGGGGCATCCGGTGGGCCACCGAGAACCTCGAGACCTCCTGGGCCAACGGAGGCGGAGACTACACAGGGATCGACATATACTCGATCTCGTGGGGGGTCAACGTGGGGTCCCCAAGCGACGGCACCGACCAGTACTCGAGGCTCCTTGACGCTGCAGTTGAAGCTGGCGCCATAGTCGTGAACGCCGCGGGGAACGATGGCCCCCAGAACGACGGCTTCACCGGTCTCTCCGCATCATCCGAAGCGATCATCGTCGCCGCCACGGTCGACATGAACACTCTCGAGCACGAGGATGACGTTGTAGCATGGTATTCATCCAGGGGCCCCCGCCATGACAACGGCGACGGAAATCCCTACAACGAGCTTAAACCGGACATAGCGGCCCCCGGTACGAATATCTCTCAGCTCCAACCTGACACGACCAGGTTAACCGGGGACGCATCCAACAACGGTTACGGCAACAGGGGCTCGGGGACCTCCTACGCCACCCCCCTTGTCGCAGGCGTGATAGCCCTCATCCTTGAAGCGAATCCCCAGCTCGAGGACCAGAACGAGATCGTGAAAGAGGTCCTCAAGTACACCGCTGACAGGAAGAAACCGGCGATGCTGCCTGACCTGGACCCCTTCTGGGAGAAGGACTTCGGCTACGGGGTCGTTGACGCATACGCAGCTTGCAGACTGGCCGAAGAAACGATCAATGTGGGCGCCGTCGATCCGAACCTCCAGGCCCATATCACGGGTCTGGAGACCATTGGAATGAACTTCACCAAACCATTCTACAACTACACCGTTGGGAGCAAGTTTACCATTTCCGGTCTCGGCTGGTCAAGGGACGGCAACTACGAGAGGAGCGAGTACCGCATCGACAACGGCCTATGGCTCCCCATAGAAGCACAGACCAATGAAACCTTCAATCCCTGGACACTTGTCGTCAGGGACCTTGATATGGGCCAGCACACCATCTGGGTAAGATCGGTCTCGGGTAGCTCCGAATCACTTTACTCCTGGGTGGATGTCACTGTCATGGAACCGGCGGAAAAAGAGGGGCAGCTCGGAGGATCGACCTTCCTTTTCATCCTGATAATACTCGGGATCATCGCAGCAATAGGTGTTGCCGCGTTCATCTACGTGAAGAGCAAGAAGAAGTGATGCTCAACCTTCCTTCACGGGCGTGAAGCGGTTCAAGGTTATCTTTGCTATGTCGCCGCCATATGCGGCGATCCTTTCAATGGAATAGATGACATATGCCAGTAGAACGGCCTCATCCGCTGGCAGCTTGAAAACGATCTTCAGCATAGGATCGAGCTTCTGCCGAAGATGCCTGGAGCGGTCGACCACCGAATCCGCCAGGTTAAGGTCCTGGGAGAAGAGGGAGCTCACCGAATCGGAGAATATCGATCTTGCTGCCTCCCCCTGCTCCGCGATCGGCAGCATCACGGAAGGGTCCTCGGGCTCGCCGATGTCCCTGAGGTTCTCGGCCATCGAAACCGCATGGTCGGCAACCCTCTCCACTATTCTGGAACTCAGCATGTGGTTGAGGGAATCCTCGAAGCTCATGTTGGTCTTGTCCGCGATCTTCTGGTACTTGTTGAGCATGTTGAACTCCTTGTGGATGAGCCAGTTGATCCGATCGACCTCTATGTCCCTGATTATCACGTCATCGAAGTAACCGCCATTAATGCCGCCCATCCCCTTCAGAACATCCTCGACCATCTTCTCGGTGATGTAGGCCATCCTCTTCAGCCCGGTCCTGACGGAGAAATCCGCCGGATCGATGAGGTCCTGGAGCTTGATGAGGTCCTTTCTCTCCTCAACGATCTCCACTCCCATTACAAGGCGTGTGAACTCCCTGACGGTCCTTGCAAGATTTGGGCTGATCGCACCCTTCGAGGTCACGATTATATTGTTGACGCCCGAGACGTAAGCTCCCACCAGGCGCCTCATGAGCGTATCCGGCGCCTCGTCCCCCGAGATCTTTATCTCGCCCGTCACGGACTCCTTGAACGAGAGGTCCTGGGGGGACATCAGGAGATGTCCGTTCTTGTCCTCGAGGATGTTCAGGGAGGATCCGGACGATATTCCGTTCTTCTCGGCCCACTTCTTCGGAAGCGAAACGATGAAGGTTGAACCTCCCGAGATCTGAACCTTGCGAGTTTCCATGGAATACACCCCTACATAGATTATACGTACCATCTATTTCAAATATATATCAACTACGGAGATCTCGTCGGAATCCACAAATCCCCAGGACATTTCATCATACCCATATATGTACCTGCCGTCCGCGGCACCCTGAATGGGTTCGACATCAAGGGGGAACCATCCGAAAACGAGCCATGACTGCGGCTCGATGATGAGCCATTTTCCAAGCTCGTCCTCCCATATGAGCAGGGGGATCTCGAGACCGAACCTTTCGTTGATGCGGTCCAGGACGGACTCGTTCTCGCCGATGTAAACTGCATTGAAGGCGTGACCGCTGGTGATGATTATCCTTGAATTTCCGCCCATGGCGGTTATGATAGAGCCCAGTAGTATGGAGAAATCCTCGCAGTCCCCGCCCCCTTCCAGGAGGCAGGTCATCGGCGAAATCCATTCGTTCCTGCCGTTGTCGGGGTCAGGGATGTACTCAAGGGAGCTCCTGACGAAGAGGAATGCCTCCACAATGCTCTGGACCGTGTAGTCCCCGCTCAAACGTGTGTCGTTCTCCACCATGGACCTTACAAGGACCCTGTCCTCCTTCACCAGATCGTTCACCTTGTCGTAGAAGTACGGGGGATTCTTCTTCAGCTCGAAGGATGCGGTGGTGTTCCTCATCTCGAGAACATTGACCGGATACTCCCAGTAGACCCCCTCTCTTCGGTACCAGGTCCTGCCCCTTTCCACAAGAACATCGAAGAGGATGGTCAGCTTGCTCTCCTCCGGTTCAGGGACCGGTTCGGGGATCGGGACGAGCATGTGCCTCATGTAGCGTTCCCCGTCAACCTCTACGTATTTCTTCACTTCACCCGAGATCTCCCCTCCCCATCCGGGACGAGCATAGAGCCTTTCAACGTATATCCTTGAGCTTCCGATATTGATGATGGAAAGGTTCAGGACGATGCCTATGCCTCTGATCCCGTCGAGCTTGTTGACCCCGTCGCTGTCGTTAACGGCAATGTTGAGCTTGAGAAGGGTCGTCAGACCCGGCTCCCAGGGAAGGATGAACACCGGAGCCGTTTCGGTTTCGAGAGGGCTCGCCTCATCCAGCGGTGCGACCAGGTCCTCTTCCGAGAAACCCTCCCTCTCAGATAGTTCGAGGAGATAGTCCATGTAGAGGTAGAGGCCGAGCAAAGTTCCGCCCATGAAGAGGATGAGTATGAGGATGGTGAAGATGAACCTCATCACCTGGCCGCTCTTGCCTCCGCTATTTTTTCCTGACACGACCGTTGATTACGTCCTTTCGTAATGAAACTTTTGGGAAGGATTATATTTCTTGAACCTGGTTCCAAAGCCGTGAGGCGCAGCAGGTTCGAGCTCCACGAGAGGGCCAGGGAAACGGAGCTCCTGGAGAAGGAATGGTCGCCGTTCGTTCCCGGTACGCGATGGGAGTGCATCAGATGCGCGTGGTGCTGCAGGCAGCCCTGGGCCGTCAACCTCACCTGGTGGGAGTTCGAGAGACTGGAGAATGATGACCGGGCCTCCGACCTAAGGGTCGACAGGGTGGAGGTGGACCAGGGAACGGGACTGACGCATCCGTATTTCGTGATAGATGGGAAATGCCCGGCACTGGACGATGGAACTTCACTCTGCACGCTGTACCCGGATTGGCCGTACACCTGTGCCACCTATCCGTTCCTGCTGATGCCCGACGGCAGGCTTCTCGTACACATGGAATGCGAGGGGTTCGGTCACGGTGAAGTCATAGATCGAAATGAGATGAGGGAGAGGATCCTCAGGGAAAGACGCAGGGCAGGGATGAGGATCTGAGGG
>JBLIRH010000103.1:0-6072 GCA_049472215.1 Thermoplasmatota archaeon
TTGAACCTGGCCCCGGTTCCATCAAGATCTCATGGGGGAGGTCCTCGACCCCGGGCTCCGAACCCGCCCGAGTATACATCATCACGAGAAGGACAGCTCTCTCGGAACCTTCGGTGGTCGCTAACGTTGAAGCAGGTACGAGGTCTTACCTGGATGAACAGGTCGTTCGAAAGACCCTCTATTTCTATTCCATCCAGATCGTCACCGACTCAGGTACATCGGAATCCAGTCATGAAGTGTCGGCCAAACCGCTGACTTATCCGGACCCGCCAACGGACGTGAAGGTCAGTGCGACCGGGCATGGCCTGGAAGTGACCTGGTCACCGCCCCGCCATGACGGGGGACTGGGGGTCACATGGTACAGCATTTTCAGGGAGGACCCGATAGGTCTGAACGTTCTCATCAAGAACGTGGACGGCTTCAGCACATCGATAACCGATAACAGCGTCGATCCTGGCTTCTACTACAGTTACACCGTCAAAGCCCACAATCTTGCAGTCTCATCCGATCACAGCGAGCCGGCAGGGAACGTATTCCCGGGTTCACCGAAGGCTCCGGACCTTGTCAATGTAGAACTCGTCGCAGGCAGGATCATGATCACATGGACCCCGAACGCGACCGACCAGGGAGAATACACGGACAGTTACAACATCTACAGGACCTCGACCGGTATGCAGGTCACCAGGATCGCGAAGGTGGACGGGTATGTGAAAATATATCTCGACGGGGAGATCGAAGGCGGGACCTCCTATGAGTATTACATCACCGCCGAGAACGAGGCGGGTGAAAGCACTGCATCCGAGACAATGACAATTTTTATCGAAAAGGAAAATACCGCAGATAGCAAGGAAAAGGAGGGACCTGATATCCTGACCTTTTCTTTGATCGCCCTTCTGGTACTCCTTGTCCTGGTCATTATCGTGATGGCAACCGCAGGCAGGAAAAGGGCTGATGATGGTGAAACCTATGATTGGGAGGAGGAGTGAGACATGAAGAACTTCTATCTATCTCTCATGTTCTCGATCGCTCTTATCGCCGGGGTCATCGGGTCAATGTTCGTTGCATCCTTACCTCTTACAACCGGGGCACCTGGAGCAGAGACAGGAACTGTGGAACATCGGATATTTGAAAGCTCCTCTACCCGGCCATTCATCGAGAACCTTGGCCAGTGGGATCCGGGCATCTGCCTCCTTGCGGAAACGGAGTTCGGCCATATATCCCTGGGCAGGTCCTCGATGGCCTTCAATATCATTGATGATCTCAACGGGCGCCGCTCCAGCGGAAACCTGTTGAGATATGAGCTCGTCGGGTCCAACGATATCGCACCGGTTGGATTCGACAGAACGAACGGTCTTTTCAATTATTTCCAGGGGAACGATCCGGCAAAATGGGCTTCAGGAGCGAGAGGGTTCGACGGAGCCGTTTACAGCAATATCTGGGAAGGGATAGACCTCACCTTCTACCTCGGTGAATTGGGCCCCAAATACGAATACAGGGCAGAACCCTATGCGGATATCACGAAGATAGTCACAAAGGTGCAGGGATACAATTCCATGCGGATAGCGGATGGAGACCTCGTCATAGAAATGGAGAACGGAAAGATCTTCCGCGAGAGCCATCTCAAGGTGTTCTACGAGGACGATCCCGCCTCCGAAATAGATGCCGAGTTCGTCATCAGGGACGAGAGCACATTCTCGTTCAGACTTGGAGAACATGACGAGTCGCGTGCATTGGTGATCGATCCTCTCCTTCTATGTTCCACATTCTTTGGCGGGACGGGCGATGATTCTTTGGGAGCTTCCGTGATGGACGATGCAGGATGCATCTATGCGCTGGCGACCACATGGTCCTGGGACATGCCTACAACGACCGGGGCATACAGCGATCAGCCGACCATTCAGGGAACGATCGGCGTTCTAAAGATGGACCCGACACTGTCGAACCTGACCTATGCTACGTACATCGGCGGCAGCATTACAGACAATGCGTACTCGATCGCCATGGCGTCCAATGGCGAGGTCATCGTGGTTGGCACTACCAATTCCGGAGATTTTCCGATCACTGCCGGGGCTTATCAAAGCACATTGTACCCTGAAAAATACAAATATGCCTACTTTGACCTGTTCGCACTTCGGCTGAACGCCACGGGCGGGAAACTCATTTTCTCCACGTTCATAGGAGATGCTGGAAGTGAAAAGACCCCTCAGGTGTGCGTTGATTCAAGCGGTAATCCAATAATCGTCGCGAATGTTGTCACGGGAAATTTCACAACCACGAGCGATGCATTTGACAAGGATTTTAACGGCGGATCAACGGATATGGTCCTTTTCAAGCTGAATAGTACCGGCGGAAAGCTCCTTTATTCAACATTCTTGGGTGGGTCAGGAACCGATAATCTTGGCGATATCACCCTGGTCAACGATGATCTTGTCTACATCACCGGGGGTACTAATTCAACTGATTACCCCACGACTGTCGGAGCATATGACAGAACATACAATGTGAACAGAACCGATTCCAATCCCTACATCACCTGCCTCAACCTCTCAAGCGGATCATTGGATCTCTCCACATACGTAAGCTTCGGATCTGGTTCGGCGATAACCCTGGATGATGACATGAACATCTACCTCGCAGGTACCACATGGACATGGAGGTTCGAAGCGACAAAGGGCGCATTCCAGGAGAACAGGACAAGCGGCGCGTACGAAGGTTTCGTCATGAAGATGAACAGGAACGCAACGAAAGTGATCTATGCAACCTTCATAGGAGGGTCGCATCATGAATATTTGAAGGATATCGCTGTGAACTCCACAGGATGCGTCTTCATCGTGGGAACTACAGCATCGAACGACTATCCAACGACACCTGGTGCATTCTCGAGGAACGCGTCGGGGAGCCAGGATGTCTTCATTTCTACACTACTTCCCGATGGTTCGGACCTGATCTACTCATCATACCTTGGAGGGACCAAATGGGACGGCGTCACATCCCTCAACGTGAGGTTCGAATATCATGCCTATATAACTGGACAGACCGACTCAAGTGATTTTCCCGTCATGTCAACCTCTTACAGCAACAAATACATGGGTGTGGGGGACCTGTTCCTTTCACGGATGAAATGCTCCAGGGTCCTGCTATCACCCGAACCGCCGTTCAACCTTACGGGAAGGATGGAGGGGAGCAAGGTGATCCTCGAGTGGGAGGAACCATCCTGGGATGGAGGCTGCCCGATATTGGGATATAACATATCCAGGTGGCTTGTCAATGAGATGGAACAGGAGACAGGGTATTCCGACATTCCCTCCTTCATCGACAATGACATAGACATCGAGACCACCTATTATTACAAGGTCACGGCCTACAACAGGATCCAGACATCTCTCGGTTCCAACAAGATAGAGGTGATGGAACTTGAACCTCCGGTGATCCACGAGGACCTGACACCCCAGGTCATAGTTCCCGGCATGGAGCTGGTCTTCAAGATCAACGTATCGGACAACTCACGGTTGAAGGAGGTAAGTGTAGCCTACAGGATCGATGACGGGACGATCCTCACTAAGCGCATGAGCGGATCGATGGAGGACGATATCTGGACCTTCACAACGGAACTTCCCGACCAGGAGTTCGACCTCAGCTACAACTTCCATGCCGTCGATATCAAGACCAACAAGGTCACATCAGCTGAAAGGACCATCGAGGTGAGAGGACAGTACCTTCCCACATTCCTGGGATTCGACACACCCACATGGGCCTGCCCGATGGATGAACTGACCTTCACCACCAGGATCACCGATAACTGGGGCATCGACAAAACGTTCGTGGAATACTGGACAAATGACGGATACCACAGGAACCGTTCCATGACCCAGCGGTCCCAGGAGGACTATGATTGGAAAACGATCGTGACCGCCATTCCAGGGGACAGGATATACTACAAGTTCTCGGTATTGGATATCGACGGGAACTGGAACAACTCCGATATAATGGGGGTGGATATCGTTGACGATGAGCCCCCCTATATATTGTCGGACATGACACCGGAATCCACCACGACAGGCGAGGCATTCAAGTTCAAGGTCGAGGTCATGGACGATAATGGACTCGCCGATGTGGAACTTTTTTACAGGTACGGGGACGGACAGGAGCTGTCGGCGCAGATGGAGAATGAACAGGGATTCATCTACGGATTCGAGACCATTACCCCCGAATCCCTTGATGAGATCCATTACCGCTTCACCCTCAAGGACGTGTATGGCAATTCGATCTCGACACCGGAGAATTCCGTTATTGTGCTGGACAACGATCCTCCCGTGCTACTCTCTGACGGAAGCGATGAGGAGGCATCGACCGGGGAGATTTTCCATTTCAGGTGCAATGTCGCGGATAATATCGGGATCGGAAGCGTCATGACGGAGATCAAGATCAACGGAGGTGGATCGAAGGAGGTCGCTCTGTCACATGACGGCACCCTGTTCACGACCTCGGTCGAGATGCCTTCCTCGATCATTGGAACGATGTACTACAGGTTAAGGATCGCAGACACCAGCGGGAACATCATTTTCGGACCGGGAATCTACATCGAGATCAAGGATCGCGAGTCGCCATCGATCGAGCCCATAGAGAATATCACCACCTTTGTCGGTTGGGATATAGATCTCGAGGTCAACGTTCACGATAACATAGAGGTGAACGAGATAAGCTGGTCGGGTCTACCAACCACCTGGTCGAACGAAAGGTGGAATGGACGGTTCCTGGAAGCGGGCGAACACATTGTGGAGATAACCGCCACCGACACTTCAGGCAACAAAGCAGAGTTCTCCTTCCTCATTACAGTCCTGCCGGCGGACCATGACACAGATGGCGACGGCATGGCCGACCTCTTCGAGATGGAATTCGGACTTGACCATCTGGACCCGAGCGACGCTGGTCTTGACCTTGACGATGACGGGCTGGGAAACCTGGAAGAGTATGAAAAGGGCACACGGCTCGACAGGAACGATACGGATAGCGATGGTATGCCCGACGGGTGGGAGGCGGGATACGATCTGGACCCGCTCAAATGGTCTGCGAACAACGATGAGGATGATGACGGTCTAAGCGACCTCGAGGAATTCATTCTGGGGACCGATCCCACAACATTCGAACAACCAGAGAAGGAGAAAGAAGATCCGAGACCGGGAATCCTTCACATGGTCCTTGGATCGCTCATCATCATCGCCATCATCATGATAATCTTCCTGTTTGCGAGGGAGCGAAGGATGAACTGAGAAGCTGAGATCGCAGCAGGATCCGGATGAATAGGCGAACGGTGTCACACCCTTCTGGCGACCCCCACCGCCGTCTTGCGCCGTTCGCCTTAACCGGCCTTGCTGTCGATAGGGTCTTCCAAGGGTCGTCGTCTATTTGCCGTACTTCTGGATCAGCTTCTCGCAATTCGGACAGATATCGACCGATACGACATAGTTCTCGTAGATGGTCCCCTTTATGTCAAAGGATGTGATATCGGTGAGGTACTCAAGCTTAGTGGAGACCGACTGGAATTTCATGCTGACGCCTTCAACGAGCTTCTTCTCGTTCTCGAGCCTCCTTATCTCCTTGTCATCGGCCGCCAGCTGTTCCTCGTTGTAATAATTTTTCAGCACCTTCACGAGCTCTATGAGCTTGCTCTCCTGGTGGACCTTATCGCATGTCCTGTATAACTCGACAAGTTCCTGCAGGTCCGGTATTATCTTGCTGAAGGCATCGAAATCCTTCTGGATCACCTCCATGGTGAACTCGTAATTGACCGGGGTGGCTTTGACGTGCTCAATGTGTTTTTCGTGAACTACCCGATTTGCCTTTACGATCTTTTCCGTGTGCTTCTTTCTTGCCTTCTGGGCCTTCTTAAGGGCTTTCTCCAGGTCTGCCCTGTCGTCGAGGAGGAAGAAGTTCAGCTCATTTTCGTTCCTTCCGCAGATATAGCACCTGGGTTCCTTGTCGTAGGTTATCTTCATTCTTGACCCCGTGAAAAGAACCGACAGCACGTATTTTACAGTTTTCACGTATGCATTAAAGTTTAGATTGATATTG
>JBLIRH010000104.1:0-5938 GCA_049472215.1 Thermoplasmatota archaeon
GTGCTCAAGAAGGTCCTTGACAGGTATATCCCGACGGGTACTGTGATATCGGGAGCTTTCGTGGGACTTCTAGCGGCGCTTGCGGACATGGTGGGTACCGTGGGGTCTACTTCCGGAACAGGGGTGCTGCTGACAGTTGGTATCATCATCAGGCTCTACGAGGAGATAGGCAAGGAGCAGATGATGGAGATGCATCCGGTGCTCAGGGGCTTCTTCGGCCGCGAGTAGCGTAGCATGCACTTATAGCCCATCGGCGGACACAACTTTTTTTATAGTAATATCCAGATTAATACCGGGGCTCCACCATAGGGGTGTTCGGATCATGCGTCTCAGGATATTCTCAGCCGGGGTACTTTTCCTTTTCATGTCCACACTGCTGGTGATGATGATCCCTTCCCACTCCGAAGCAGTGTCTTACGATCCCTATGATATTCCTCCAGGAGCCCCGAGATGGTTCGATCTAGAGGACTTTGATCAGAAAGGGGACAGATTGCAACTTACGATCATTTTCAAGACAAGGACCGAAAACGGAACACCCCAGGAGAGGCCCATTTCCTTCTTCATCGTGAAAACCTCTTTGCTCCATAAGGAGAACGTCGAGAATGTCAGGAAGGAGGCGCTATTCTCAAGAGAGAACGTAGCTACAAGACAGGAATTCGTCGGGGGGAACAGCATCGTCAACCCGGTCAATGGGGGAATGACGATCGTATTCTACAATGAGCAGCAGGATAGCGACCGAGAGAATTGGGACGCCGCATATGTCAAGGTGAGGGTGGACTATGATGTCATAAACAAGACCGAAGAGGAAAGCAATTTCCTCCTGATCCTGATACTGGTCATCCTTATCATCATCATCCTCGTGGTGGGAATAGGTATGGGATATTACGTCCTTAACCGCAGGATCAAGGCCTCCAGGACCTTCTTCAATCCCGACGGCCAGCTCTATTACGTGTTCCGGGATATCGACGGGAGCGTATTCTATTTCACCGAGGACCAGTACACCCACATGTACAATCAGAACGCCCTGGTGACATTCGAATACCTGGGACAGGCCACCAAGAAGGGAGGCCCCGTCATGATACCCGTTGAAGAGCAGGGAATGTACGAGGAAGGAATGGCCCCTATCTTCGCCCAGCCCACTACCCCGGTGCCTTTGGATGTTCAGATGCCTCCCCAGACCCTTTCGTCTGCTCCACCACCGTCGGACCAATACCAGCCCGAGCAGACCGACACCGGGGAAGATCTTTACGGCCAGGACCTGTACGACCAACCGCCAGAGCATTGGGAAGAGGAAGGAGAAATATCGGAGCCGGATACCCAGGAGGGGACGCCACCGATGGAGGGTGACGGATCCGGCGGGGTCCTTGACGAGCTGGTCTCGAGTGCTTCGACCATTGCAGAGGAACCGGCTGAAGAGGAGCTGATAATGAGGCTTGGGGAGGATGAAGGGTCGGCGCCCGAGGGAGAATGAGAGCCTCCAATGACCTGACCCGCCTTGAAAAGGTATAAATCAATAGGCTCACCATTTACCGCCATGCGCTCTATAGCGGGTTTCAGATCCCTTGTAGCATTGATGATGGTCATTTCTACGCTCTGGGGCACGTCCCTTTTCATTGGTCCATGGATGACCGATGCGGAACTCGAGGTCCTCGGGTTCGAGGTCCTGGACATCAACAGGGTCGGCAACTGGTCTGTAACGACAACAGAGGTCTATACGGACACCACTATCCATCTTGAAGGCAATCTTTCCGTGTCAGGGACGCTTATACTTGATAACTGCGACCTTGTTCTCAATTCGTCCTCCGCGATGCCTAGACTTATCGAGGTGGAGCAAGGTGGTACACTCGTTGTCCGGAACCGCTCTTCGATCTATGCGGAAAACGCCTTCAGGTATATGTTCCGGGCCGATGGAGGCTCAACGGTCCAGATCAACCGCTCACTGATCAGGGACTGCGGTGTGCCGTCACCGGACCTGCGTGAGAAGGGAATATACACAAGGTCAACGAATTTCAATATCCTGGGCAGTGAGATCATCGACTGTGAGACCGGCATTATCTCGGACGGGGGGACATTGAACATCGTCGATTCCAACATCACTCGAATGAACAATTTCGCTATCATTGCCGTGAACGGAACCGTCCTCAATGCCACCAGGGTCCAGGTATCCCAGATGCCCGGGATCGGGATAATCTCGGACAGCTCCCAGCTGGATCTGATCAGATGCATCTTCTCGGAGGTCGAGACTTCGATAAAATCCCTCAATTCTTCGATCTATATGGGATCGTCTCAGCTCATGGGAATGGGCCGCTACTGCATGGTCCTTAACTCCACATTGGCGGACATTGAGGATACCGGACCATCTTCATTGGGAGCCGGGCAGGTCCATATCGAGGCACCGGCAGGCCTCCCTTCAAGAATTTTCTTTCTCAACTGCACTTTCATGGGAATATTCAACGATGACCTGCAGGGTGACGTAAGGGAAGGATACCGTTTCGATGTGAAGGTCATGACCAATGGTCCGGTCCCGGCCGAGAATGCGGATGTTGAGATCAAGGACAAGACCGGGAAGAAGGTCTTCCAGGGTCTCACGGGAGCGGATGGATATATCTACGATATCCCGATCGCTGTCCTCCTCCACAATATCACCGGAGGATTTCCGCTGACCCCGCACAACATATCGGTCATGCACGAAGGGGCAACCCGATACAGCACCGTGAATGTCAATACCGCTTTCTATGTCCAGATCATGGTTCTCAGGTCCGACCCTGAGGTGGTGATAGATTATCCGACCGAGGGTGAATGGCTCCCTGACAGCAGCTTTCATCTTGTAGGGAAAGTGATCGATCCTAGGCCCATAACGGATATATGGATGTCACTTGACGGCAGACCGGAAATAAGGGTCCCCCAAGGCTCACCATTCTCCATTCTTCTCGAGATCCCGGACGGACCCCATTCCATCAAGGTCATCGCAAAGAACGATGACGGAAGGTACGGGAACACGACGGTGAACTTCGGGATAGATACCGTTTTCCCGGAACTGGAGGTCTCATCCCCCGCGTCTCCTTACCATACCAACAAGACAAGCGTCTGGATCAGGGGGACCTGTTCCAACGATGCGGACCTGTTCATCAACAGTGAAAAGGTCCCACATCCCGACGGGAGCTTCGTTTACATGGTACTTCTCAACGAGGGCCGTAATGATGTCATTATAAAGGCCATCGACAGGGCGGGAAATACCGCAAGCGATCAGGTCACCATCTACGTCGACTCGAAACCACCATCCATACTTGTCTTCTCCCCCTCGAACGGCACGCGGATGAACAAGCACGAGGTTCAGGTCCGGGGGAAGACGGATGCCGATACCGAGCATCTATGGGTGAACGGTGTAGAGGCCGCCTTGGACCTCGGAGAGTTCGAGGTCCTTGTCACAGGCATGGTAGAAGGTCCGAACCATATCGAGATAATTGCACAGGACAGGACGGGTTCCAAAACGGTGAAGTATATTGTTGTCACGGTCGATACCACCCCGCCATCATTGTCCATAACAGAGGCCCCCCGCCTGACGAATGAGTATGCCGCTACCATAAAAGGTGTTACCGATCCGGGTTCCCGGATAGCCGTAAACAACCAGATCGTTACCGTCGAGGGAGGAGTGTTCTCTGCGGTCGTCGACCTTATGGAGGGTGAAAACAACATTACCATCACGGCCAGCGATGACCTTGGCAACAAGAGGTCGGTCTACAGACATATCATACTTGATGTGGACCCACCCACCTTCGAGACCATCCTTCCTGCCAGCGGGTCCGTGGTGTCCAATCCCATCCTCGAGATCAGCGGAACGGTATACGACGAGAACGGCATCGAAGCGGTCAGGTTGAAGATAGGGGACCAGCCGTTCGAGGAGATATCCCGGGAGGCCGAGTTCCGGAAGGTCCTGGGTCTTACAAAGGGATCGAACATTGTTGATATAGAGGCGGAGGATGAAGCCGGGAACATCGCATTCAAGCAGGTCGTTTACACGTATACTCCGAAGGTTCCGGATGAGGACCTGGAACCGCCGACGATCGTGATCACATCGCCGCTACCGAACAGCACTCTCGAAGCAGGCAGGCATGCCATAGAGGGCTGGGCGATGGATGACACCGAACTGACATCGGTCCACGTTCGTGTCGACGGCGGGCAGTGGTTAGAGGTCACAGGCCTGAGCACATGGTATGTTGAAGTGGACCTCGATGTCGGTAAGATATACCTCATAGAGGCGAGGGCGACCGATTCATCCGGCAACGAGAAGATATACAGGGTATGGACGACCGTTGTCATCCCATCCGAGACCAACGGGGGCGACAAAGGTTCTTCAGGGACCGTCATAATGGTGGTCATCGGCTTTCTGGTGATCGTTGTTGCCGGTGTTTTCGGGTATCTGCTGCTTGGCAGGAACAGGAACCTTCGTCAGCAGCTCGAACTCGTGAGGGAGCGAAACAGGGTCAAGGAGCAGACGAGGCCCGGCGGAGGAAGAAGAAGGGTCCGGTCCGTTCGGAGCGAGAGACCCCCTGGGGACCAGGGGTCCGATGTGTCCGATGAATGGAAATGATCCTTTTCATGGGTCGATGTCCTGTTCATGGGAATGCCCGACAGGACCCTGCTCCCAGTGCAAATAAATACGTGTCCGCATATTCGGGCCAAGCTGACGGTGATCAAATGAGCGGTGATTTTCGGAGCATTGCGGATGTAAAACTGCCTGAAAACCAGGGAAAGGAGGTCAGCCTCAGAGGCTGGATCTACCGGACCAGGGGCAGCAATAAAATGCTCTTCATAGTCCTCAGGGACGCGACCGATATCATCCAATGCGTCGGCTCGAAGGAAGATCTTGGAGAAGAGGCCTTCCAGACGGCAAAGGCCCTGAACATCGAATCATCGATAATCGTCACGGGAAGGGTGAATTCGGACGAGAGGGCGCCGGGAGGTTACGAGCTTCATCTGACCTCGATCGAGCCCGTTTCCCCCGCCGATAGGTTCCCCATAACGAAGGACCAGTCCGAGGAGTTCCTGAGGGACCAGAGGCACCTCTGGATCCGGTCAAGAAGGATGAACGCCATACTGAAAGTGAGGTCCACCGTTACCGGCGCCATTCATGAGTTCTTCCGGGAAAGGGGATATTTCGAGTTCACTCCGCCCATCTTCACACCCAATGCGGCGGAAGGCGGCTCCACCTTGTTCGAGGTCAAGTACTACGACCGGAAGATCTACATGACGCAGACCTGGCAGCTTTACGCCGAGGCCGCCATTTTCTCTCTTGAGAAGATATACGATGTGTCGCCCACGTTCCGGGCCGAGAAATCGAAGACCTCCAGGCACCTCAGCGAGTTCTGGATGGCCGAGATGGAAGCCGCATGGATGGGCTATAGAGAGGTCATCGAGGTCGCCATCGATGAGATAAAGTTCATCGTTCGCAGCGTGCTCGAGAAGAACCGGAATGAGCTGGAGATCCTCGAAGCGGACCCCTCGAGACTGGAGATGGTACTTGAGAAGGAGTGGCCGGTGATAACCTACACCGAGGCTCTGGAGGTCCTGAAGCAAAAGAGCGGGATGGAGGTGACCTGGGGGAAGGACCTCAGGACCATCGAGGAGGAATCTCTCATGGAGCATTTCGACACCCCCGTCACGGTGATCCAGTATCCGAAGGAGGCGATGGCCTTCTACAAACCGGTCGACGAAGATGCCGACGCTCCGGGCCCTGTTGCGAAATGCTTTGACATGATCGCCCCCGAGGGTTACGGGGAGATCATCGGCGGATCGGAAAGGGATACCGATATCCATTCCCTTTCTGCAGCTTTGGAGAAGGAAGGGGAGAATGTGGAGAACTATGATTGGTACCTCGATCTACGCAGGTACGGATCGGTCCAGCACTCAGGCTACGGGGTGGGGGTCGAGAGGCTGA
>JBLIRH010000105.1:0-5811 GCA_049472215.1 Thermoplasmatota archaeon
TTAGGAGCTTCTCCTGTTCTCTGATCTCGCCTTTGAGCTTCCTCCTCTCCGCCCTCCTGGCCCGGGCAAGCTCCCTTCTCTTGGGATCGGTGATGATCTTGTAAAGGCCAATGAAACCCGGGTCCTTGGCCTTCCTCTTCTTCATTATGAGCGGATTTATACCCAGATTGAACAGTATGAGGGCGATCACGAGATACAGGACCACGGCCCACATCCAGGGAACGTACAGGAAATCGATCCCGTTTATCTGGACGAATATACCGGTCTCGTACTCCCAGGGTACATCGAGCACCCCGTCCTTGACCTGGTAGGAAGAATAGTAGGATACAGCCATGACGGAGAAATCGTACATCTCCATATGGTACTTCGGCTCGATCTTCCTGGGAGAGGTTATCTTGATCCTGGTGTAAGCCTCGGCATCGGGACCGATGTCCAGAACGGTATCCTCGAACTCGAATATCCATCCGGACTTTGCGTATGCAAGGGCTCCCGGCATGGAGAGTTCGACCCTTTCGAACCCGTTTCCATTGTTCTTCACGACGCATTTCGCCCAGCCGGACTCACCGGGTGAAAGCGACAGCATCACCGGGTCGAAGGTCATGTAGATGTAGTGATAGGGGCGGACATTGACAAAGAGAGGGTAAGGATCTATGTCGCCGTTCGCGAAGGGAAGGATCTCGTTGGACTGGTACCTGGCCTCCCAGGTCCCGAAGACCGTAACGTTGATGAGTGAACCGATAGGGGTTGAGAACTTCGTCATGGGTGCTATCTGGATATTGACCGTTATCGGATAATGGGACAACTTTGCCTGGGGGCGGATGTCTATTATCGGGGGGAATACTGAACCGGTTATCTCAGGGTGGGTCGAACTGAACTTGAGGTCTATCATGATGACGGTCCTGAGGAGCTTTGCAGAACGGTAGAATTCCAGGGTTCCGTTCACGATCACCTGGCCGGTCTGACCGGGTCCGGTCTGGATCTCTATCATGTTCCCGGTCCTGAAACCCTGGTCCGCCGCGAAGTAGAACTGGGCCGATATCGGAAGTATGGCATCCGCTTCCTCGGTCGCTTCGTCAACAAAGGATATGGCAGATAGAATTGTCAGAAGGAGGATCGAGACCAAGAAGGCAGCCCTGCCGGTTCTGGACCATGCTCCTTCCATCATCATTCCCCTTATCTGTCCTGAGGGGTCTCTATCTCGTCCACTATCTCCTCGCCGGCATAAATGGCGTCGATCGAGTGGACCGAACCCGCCATCTCCTCTATTGCCTTTCTGAGTGCGTGGTAGTTGAGGTTGAACCCCTCTATGATCACCTTGATGTTCTCCGTTTCCTGGTCCACCTCGTTGAGGAAAATGGACACCCCAGTAACGTGCTTTACCTCGGACAATCTCTCCGAATACTCGACGATATCTGGTTTGTGGGGCTTGAGGACGTCGAGAACGATCTTTCGCAGGTTGGACAACGCTTTTTGCCTCCCTATCCGAAACTTATTTTAGGACTGCGTCCGTATTAGGCAGGGCTATATAAAATGGTTGGGTAAACACCCTCGAAAGGAACCTGCTGGACCAGGGAGGACGGACATGGATGAGAAGCCTTCTTTCATCAAGGGAGTTCTTATCACTCTCGCCATGTACCTCACTGCCATCCCCATTGGCATCATCCCCCTCGTCGGCCCCTTATTGGCCATCACCCTGGTGCCGTATATCTCCGCGGCTCTCGGGGCAAGGTTCGCCCATCCGAAGGAGAGGCTGCCCCTGGCGATCACCTGCTCCCTGATATGGTGCGGGCTCGTCACACTTGTACTGCTTTTGGTCATGAGGGGGATCGCCTCGGAATACTCTCCCATGGGATTCAGGATCGGGGCCATCGCCTGGTTCGTGATGATCACTCTCTGGGTCCTTAACACTCTCTTCACGGTCCTTGGCGCCCTGCACCCGTGGAGGGACCCGTTCAGCGAAACTTCGAACTGACGGAGCATGATATCTGCAGTATAGATTCTCAATTTCTGACAGGCTGCCAGTGGCGGAACCGATCCCCTACTGTGTCTGGTCCTGGGGTGGCACCTGAGGCGGTGGAGCATACTGGGGCTGTTGGGGCTGCTGAGGGGGCTGGGCCGGCGGCTGCCCCTGGTAAGGGGCCGCAGGTGCCTGCGGCGGGGGCCCTGTCTGCTGGGGCGGGGTATACTGGGGTGCCTGCATCTGCTGCTGAGGCTGCTGCTGGGCATACCCGTAACCACCTCCCTGAGCCTGCTGGGGGGCCTGTTGAGGATACCCCTGGGGAGGGGGTGCATACTGCGGGGACTGAGCCTGCGGCTGCATCTGAGGTTGTTGTGGCGGAAACATCTGGGCGAACTGTGCCTGTTCGGGGGTCAGTTCCGCCGCTCCCGGGACCGGTTGAGGTTGATCCTCCAATGATCCGGAGTAGGATGTCCACTGCTGCTGCTGGTGCTGTGCCTGCATCTGTTTCCTGGCCGCTTCCCTGAGCATGAGCTGCTGGCGTCTGAACTCCTTATCCTCCTCCATCAGTCTTTCCATCGAGCGGTCCGCTTTGCCGATGATGCCGATCACGCTGAGAGCTATCCCTATGATCATCATGAGAATCCCGGGGAGCAGGAATATCCATCCGCTCCAGAACCATCCGGTCCCGCCCCAGCCGGCCTTTCCCTGACTGACGGCCCTTGTCTCCATGAACGAGTTTGGCTCCGCCTTCACCTTGACCAGGACGGTGTCGCCAACGTCGCCGATGTCATCCTCGGAATAGAACCATACGTCGGGTTCGAGCTCGATATTGCGGTCCCTCCTCCTGTCGTTCCCGTCCCCGTCCATCTCGTAGGCATAGTAGCCTTGTTTGTATCCGTAGCTCTGTGTTTCGGCGGCTGCTCCGTCCTCGACCCTTAAGGTGATCTCTCCGAAGATATACTCCTCGCCTCCGGGGATCGCATAGTGGATCGAGCCCGCTTCCGAAGTGGGCTCGATGCTCGAGGGGGAGAAGACCAGGATCATGAATATCAGGAACAGGGCGATCGCCAGGAACAGGCCGAAGACGGCCACTATGCCGCCACCCCCGATCAATACCGGGTTCCTTATCCTCTCGACCTTCAATGTTGAGAGCTTTGCCTGAATGTCCTCTTCCGAGATCTGGGGTATCTCCTCACCCGGTATGAAGACCAGGGGGGCGCCGCAGAAGGAACACTTCTGGACGTCTCCGTAATTGTTCTTGCCGCACTTGGGACATCTCGATGTCAAGCCCACACCCTCCCCCCGATGTTACTCTACCCTAAAATATATTTTTATGGACAAGCCTTTCAAGGGATGTGAACAAGCTCTCTGGTGAACCGGTCGGATCGGATGTCGAAAGAGGGGCAGAAGGTAAGGATCCAGTCCTAGAGGATGTTATCCCCTACTGCTCCGATCCCGAGTTCATCCGCCAAGAGCTGGTCACGGCCAGAAAGACTGGAGACCCTCTGAGCTACCTGGAGAAGAGAATGAAAGAGATCGAGGGAGGAAGAAAGGGGGATATCAGAATACTTCTGAACCGTCTGGCGAGGCTCGGGCGCTGACCTTTAACTACTTTATCGATTCGAGGATCGAGGTTGCATTCCAGATAAGGGTCCTGGCATGCAGCGGTATGTTGGGATCGTTGGAAAGGTCCTCAAGTGTCGAGACGACGCTGGCGCATCTGAGGTCGAGGGCCTCGTTCTGCCCGAAAAGCCTCTCCTTGGAATCCTTTGCACCCTTTCGGATGTTCCGAGGCACCGACGTATCCTCTGCGAGCATGTCCAGAAGGGTTGACACCTGTTCGAGCTTCTTCTCAACTGAATTGACCATGACCATACCTCCAACCAGCGGCGGTAAGTCGTGTCAATACTGCCATCTATAAATAGGTTTCTTAAGGGCGATGATGATGAAAAAATAAAAAAAGGGAAGGTCCTCATGGGACCTTCCCCGATGGTCCGGCTGTCCGGGCTCACTTCTTCTTTTCAGGAATGACCAGGGTGACGCCGCATTCCTTGCAGGGCACTTCTGAAGGCCTCTTGTCGATGGTGACGACCTGCTGGGTCAGACACTTCGGGCACTGGACCTTCACGTTCTCCTTCTTTGCACCCCTTGTATCAGGCACCCCCCCGGGCGGGATGGGTGCGAGCTTTCCGGGTGCTGAGGGAAGTCCTGCTGCAGCCTGCGGAGCGACCGGAGCACCAGCCGCTTCCTTGATGACCTTCCTTGGCCCGCCGGGACCGGTTCCCTCGGTCTTCAGCTTGGCGATTATCTCCTCGAGCTCCCTGATCTCCCGGTTCTTGTTCATTGCCAGCAGGACCACGACGATTATCACCAGGAGGATGATCGCTATGAGAACGATCACCACCCATATGTTGCCGATGTATGATTCGAAGGAGAAGACGGGTATGTTCTTTTTCTTCTCCACCTCGTTGTTGTCGGTATCCTGCTCTATGAGGAGGTCTCCCTCGTTCACCTTCGCCTCGAGCTTGTGGTCGCCGGCGGATGGCTTCCAGTCGAAGGTGAAGTTGATCTTGGCTCCGGCGGGGACGTTCTTCTTATCGGTCCTGTAGGCCTGCTTTCCGTCATAGAGAACTACCTCGACATCCTTGGCATCTGCAGTTCCTATGTTGTAGACGGTGACCGTCACTTCGTTGTTGGAGGCAATGTCAATGGAGTCATCCCTTAGGACGAGCTCGGGAACCTCTGCGTTGATGTAGAGATTGAAGGTCTGCTTGTCCTTCTTGCCCTGTGTAGAGCCATCGTCAGGGATCACCTCGAACTTGAGGGTCTGGGATCCGAAGACGAAGCCGTCGGTCGGGTAGAAGCTGATGGTGATGGTGATGGTCTTCTCATCACCCATCGGAACCGCGACATGGGTCTGTGAGACGGATATCTCCCAGCCCGTCGGGGCGGAGGGTTTCTTGATGTAGAAGGTATCATCCTTGTTCCCGTTGTTCTGTATAGTAACCTCAATCTCCAGATCGTCCTCGTCGTTCACGTCCCATTTCTTGTAGTTGCCCAGCTCTCCACCGTCCTTGATATCGCTTACCTCGGCCTCGAAGGACTGCTCCACGTCGACCTCGAAGTCGATCGTTTCGGGTGCTGCCTCTCGGTCTCCCTTGGACTCCACCTCGACGGTGAAGTCGTAGGTCCCGGCCTCTACCTCCTTGGGATCGTTCACTTCGTCGATATCGGGTACGGTGATGTTCAGCCACACCCACATCTCGTCATCGGACCCCCTTGCACCAAGGGTGATCTGGTTATACTGAAGCTCGGCCCAGTCGCTCTTGCTACCTTTCACGGACAGATAGAATGTATCCCTGATATTGGCCCTGTTCTGGACCTTGAAGCGGTACGAGACCGTCTCGCCGGGTTTGACCTCATCCGTCTCGTCCTCGGTCTCGAGAACATGCTCGTAGGATTCCTGGACGTCGACGGTCAGGGTGATGCTCGCAGTGGCCCTGTTCTGTTCCGCAACCGAGGTCGAATCCCTCTTTATGTTGATCTGGAACTCGTATGAGCCCGAAAGGGCCTCCTCGGTATCGTCGGGGACGCTTACGGTCAGGGTGAAGGTCTTCTTCTCGTTGGCGTCGCCTTTGGCGTCCAGCGAGAGCTTCGTGTTGGACAGCGTTGCCCATCCATCCGAATCCAGCTCCCTGACCTCTATGCGGAAGGTATCGATGTCGTTCCCGAGGTTCGAAAGGGTCAGCTTGAAGACGACGTCGTCCCCAACGTCTCCCTTGATATCCTCGCTGTCGGCCTCGACATCGACCCCGTATGTCTGCTTGACATCTATGGTGAACTCCTTCCAT
>JBLIRH010000106.1:0-5665 GCA_049472215.1 Thermoplasmatota archaeon
AACGCTTTCTCCAAAACGAGTGCAACGTTCATATCAGCAGACTGGAGGAGGTCATCCAGGGTATAACGAACATCGATGAACTGAGATTGGCCGCGGAAAGCATTACGGAGGTCCATAAAGGGGCCGCCAGTGTGGATTACGGCGAAAGGATCGGGAACTGGGAGAGGAACGTGGAGGACCTGGGGAGGCGGTTCTTTTACACCAATGACATGAACAGAAAGATGATGAATGATATTTCAAGTAAGCTGTTCGAACATCCGGCGCTGTCGCCTTTTCGTGACCAAATCATGGAGGGAGAGCTTTTCTCTCTGGTGAAGTTCGTATTCTTGAGGGTGAGCGATGCCCCCCGTTTGAAGGATATTTCGAAGCCTACCATCGTTCTTGTTGGCGGGACATCGGGGACGGGGAAATCCACTGTCTCCCAGCATATCACGAGGATGCTGAATTTTCCGATATACGCTTCAACGGACGTGATCTCGAGAGAGGTCGTGAGGAGGATCTTCTCATGGACGATGGGGGACGATAACGCGAGATCGATCTTCCCGGAGCTTTTCGGCTCCTCTTTCGAAGGATCGGACCTGTCATGGTATTACAAACACTCCATGCTGACGATGATCGGGGTGGCAGCGGTGGTGGACAAGCTCCTTGAGAACGGGACATCGGCGGTCATCGAAGGAGTCCCCCTGGTTCCGGGTCTTCTTCCGGAGAGCTTCTTTGAAACGGCCAATATCGTATGGATGGTCACCTGCATAGATGATGACCAGGAGCATTTCCAAAGGTACTCCGGTCGTGACAAAGCGGGGGTGTCAAGAGGCGGTTCAGAGAGATACCGCGAGCGGTTCAGGACGATCAGGTCCATCCATGATAGACTTTCAGAGGTCGCAAGGATGGGTGGAGCTTTCAGATTGAACAACGGCGGGGACCTGAAAGGAACGCTCGAACTTGCCACTGACCACGTCATGGGCCCATTCGCCGATAAGGGTTTGACCGTCCCCGATGAGTTACGGGACAGTTCGTTCTTCGATCTGGCAAAGAGGAGGTACAATGCAAGGTTCGAGGATAAGGACCGGATCCAGAACGAGGAGTTCCGGAGGTCGCATTCCCGACCGGAGGCGGGCGGACCTTCTCTCCACAGTATCAATGAAGCCCTGGGTCTTTGGTCCTCTCATGCCAGGGAGAGGATCAAGAAGCTCGAAAAGGAGCTTGGGAAGGTCGATGCTTCGGAAATTCCCGATCCCGGGATCGAACTGAGGTCCAGGATCGAAGCAGCCAGACGCGAGATCTTCATAGCGGAGGATCTGGTCGAAACGAGAGGTATCCTTACAGTCCTTCAGAACAACTTCGAATTTCTCAGGGCCACCAGAGCGCTTCTGACCCAGCTGAGGTCGGTCCATGTCCAGCTTCTTACCAGATTGACCTCCGTCCCTGGAACCAACTATGACGATGCGAAATCGATCGTTCACCGCTTCTTCAAGGATGGAGCGAACATGCAGGATATCGATCGGGCAAGGTCTGCTATAAAGGACCTTATGGCCGGCGAGCTCCTCTACAATATCAAATGCTTCCTTGAGAATGAATACAATGTCGAGATCAGCAGGTCCGACCTGGAATTCGCGAGTATTGAAGATCTAGTTGCATTGAAAGACTCCCTTGAAGATGTTGTAAAAAGGATCTTTCTGACGACCGCGGACAGGGAGATCTCCTTGCTTCGGATATCGAGTATGATCGACATCTGGGAGAAGAACCTGGATGCCGTGATCGAAAAAACATTCGGAATATATCTCCGATGGAAAGGTCTGGAAGAGACCGAAAAGGACCTGATCCATGGAGATCCCTCGATCTCAAGTATCAAATCACAGGTCAGCAGGGATGAACTGCATCGGTTGATAAGGTGGCTGACGCCAAGATTATACGACGTTCCCAAACTGAAGGACCTCGAGAGGAGGCCAACCCTCGTCCTTATAAATGGGGCGAGAGCGTCCGGACGATCGACCATTCTGAACCACGTATCGACCATGCTCTCCATACCTATCTGCTTCACCTCGGACATCGTGGAGAGTGTGGTCGTCAGGACATTCGAATGGCTCCTGGGAGCGGAAGAGACCAGGATTTCGTTCCCCTCTCTCTATCCCGGATCGGACGATGGCCAGCCCTTGGAAGCCTTCTATGCAAGGACAGTGCTGACCATGATGGGGATGAGAGGCGCTCTCGATAGGCTGATCAAGGAGAACACCTCGGCAGTGATCGTTGGAGACACCCTCGTATCCAGCATGCTTGAGGAGAGGTACTTCGAATCATCGAACGTGATAGGCATAGTCACCAAGATCCGCAATGGCGGGGGCCATGTCGACCTGATAAATGATAGGTTGAGCCATCTGGCGAGAATGGGGCATACATTGATAGTCGATGATCCCACGAAAGCTTCTTCCCTGGAGATCGTCCGCACCCGGGTGACAAGTCCTTATGCGGACAGAGGATTGCCCGTGGACGATGATCTGAGGGATACCCATGTTGTCGAGATCGAAGCGGCCAGGAGAAAGATCGTTGATGAATACGGCCGCCGCCCAAATGGGGCTGTACTGACCGATATCGATGACACCATCATACCATCCGGGATCAGGCCTGATGAGGAATGGATAGTCTCCTTCTCTTCCTTTGTAAGGACGCTTGCCAAGAGCAACATACTCTGGGCACCGATGAGCGGAGTGGCACAGGACAAATTGGGAGAGCGCCTTCTGTTCAGACTACCGGAGGATGTATGCACCAACATCATTGCCTATCTGGGGGATGGGAGCAGCAAGTATCTGTTCGATGATATCAAGAGGGTTTGGATAAAGGACCCGGACTACAGCCGGGAACTGACCGATGCGCAGTCGGTTGCGATCATCGGTTCGACCAGATATCATCAGTTTCTGGTCAGCACCGCATCCTGCGACAGCGATCGGACCATGTACGCGGAAAGGGTGAGCGAAGCCTTGGCAAAGGTCCATGAACACAATGAAGGGCTCGGACCGGGGGTGGTCCCGATCGATCCGCTCCGGGGAATCGTGGGCGAGCTCGAGGACCGGCTACGTGGGAGCGGGCTGGTGGAAGAATTGAAGGACAAGGGATATGAGGTGAAGGATCCTCAAACCTATTTCAGAGGGGGATCGGTCAGCTGGATGATGCTGGGGGATATCTCTGCGCACCCATACGAGGAAGAGAAGGCCTTGGAGATCAGAATGGACCGGTTGATACCCTTCGCGGAAAGGAGATTGATGGAACATAACCATCTCAAGGACCTTGGGACGGACCCCGTGAACGTGCCGTTTCCAGGAGCGAGGGGGATCAAGTTCGTTCTCTCGGGAAACGATAAGGAGAGGGGGGCAAGGGACCTGATAGGATCCTATACACTTCCGAAAAAAAGCGTCATTTTCATCGGCAACGAGCTATTCCAGGGTGGGAATGACAACATGCTCAGGAACATCGAGGGGATCAACCTTCTTTCGGTGGGAGCCCGGACAGATCCCGGGATCATAGATTGGGGTGAAGGTGTGGAGGGAAACTGGACGCTGATGGAGGTCATCAAGGAAGGTATCGAAAAGGGGAGGAGCCTCGAAGAGATAATGGGAAGCATATCTCAATGCCGCTGAATCCGGGACCGAACGACGAAATCCATATCATCCCTTGAAAGTATTATACGGCCATGTCGAAGGAAGAGGACAATATGGTCATTCTGGTGACCGGCGGATACAAGCATCTAGGTTACTGGATAACAAGGGAGCTCAAGCAGGCCGGTTTCTATGTTGTGGCCACTTACAGGAAGGATAGAAAGATCGCAGAGGCCACGGCCAGCGAGCTTCATATCCCCGTATACGAGGCGGATGTTACGGACAAGACAGACATCCAGGAGCTGTTCGCCCGCATAGAATCAAATGACGGAATGGTCGGAGGGGTGGTGAACAACGCTTCCTCGTTCCCCACGGGACCTCTCCAGTCCATGTCCAGAGAGGATTTCGAAGGGACCTTCAGGACATCGGTATTCGCAACGAACATGATAATAAACAGGGCTCTCCCGGGAATGATGGAGATGGGGGGCGGGAAGATCATAAACATAGGAATGGCCGGCCTCTCCGATGTCAGAGGATACAGGGAGGTTGCGGCCCATGCCGCTGCGAAGACGGCCCTCATGGTCCTGACAAGATCATGGGCCAGTGAGTTCAAGAAGGACAAGATAATGGTGAACATGGTCAGTCCGGGGATAATCGATTATTCCTGGCGTGATGATACTTGGAGGGCAAGGATGAGGAGGATCACCCCCTCGGGTAAATTGACACCGCCTTCCGAGGTCTCGGCTGCGGTCAGGTTTCTGATCGAGAGGGGGGACGTCACAGGAAGGGTAATTGAGGTCGATCCAAATTTCCATCCCTCATCGGTCTGATACCCCTAACATTTCAATAAATATTGAATTATCAATTGTTCATTTATTATTCTGGAAAATAGAGCGAAAAGGAAATTATAGGTTCAAGCGTTGATATTCGTGGTCGGCTAGATTTAAAATAGATGGTGGGAGGTGCGATAACCGTTTGATCTGGGAACTGTTAATGACAGTGCTGGGACTGGCAATGCTGATCTACGGTGCCAATATCCTAGTCGATGGTGCTGCCGGCATTGCCAAGAAGAAAGGCATCTCGGGTCATGTGATCGGAGTCACCCTCGTAGCAACCGCTACCTCTCTTCCCGAGCTGGCTACCGCTGTAACTGCCGCGATAGATGGAGAATCGGGGATCGCGATCGGGAACATAGTGGGTTCCAACGCTTTCAACGTCGGGATCGTCCTTGCCCTGAGCGTGATGATAATGCCGGTCATCTCTGACAGCATGGTCAAGAGAGACGGTTTCTTCGTCTGGGGGGCAACTATGCTCTTTGCCCTACTTGCACTCGACGGCATTGCCCGATGGGAAGCTTTCATATTGCTCGTCCTCTACCTGGCCTATGTTTTCTATCTCTTCAAGGCGACCAAGTTGTCCGGCGAGATAGAGGTAGGGGAGAAGGGGTATCCCATACTTTTCCTGATGTTCCTTGGAGGCTTCATCCTGTTGTGCATTGGATCACCGGTACTGGTGACCTCTGCAAAGGAGCTGGCAATAGAGGTGGGAGTGGACAGTTCTGTGATCGCGGTCACCCTGATCGCTGCGGGCACTTCACTGCCCGAACTCCTGACCGGTATCATTGCTGCGGTCAAAGGGCATGAAGGTATGGCTGTGGGGAATGTGCTGGGCTCCAACCTGTTCAATATCCTGATGATTCCCGGCATAGCCGGATTGATCAGAAACCTCGAGGTAAATACGCTGTTCTCGAGGGCGATGATCCCGGCGATGATGATATTGACGGTCCTGGCAGTGGTCCTGAGCTGGAGGAAGATGAGCAAATTCGCGGGAATCCTGCTTTTCCTAGGATTCTGCGCCTTCATGGTCCTGCTGGTGCAGATCTGATCCTTGGAGGTCAATCCGTGTTTTCCACTCTATACCTGTATTCAATAGAGACGGTCATGGTCCATTCGTTCCCGGTATCCTGGACCCGAACCCGTCCCAAAGGACCAACAATATCGCCAGCTTGCGTACATCCAACTGATATCGACCATGTGCCGTTCTTTTCCTGGATCCCGCTCGAGCTGACATCGAAA
>JBLIRH010000107.1:0-5665 GCA_049472215.1 Thermoplasmatota archaeon
GATGTAAACAGGGTGGAGGTGGACCCGGGAACCGGAGCGACACACCCGTACTTCGTGATCGAGGGCAAGTGCCCCATGTTGGACGACTTTACCTCGTTGTGCACAATGTACCCCGACTGGCCCTATACATGTGCAACTTATCCGTTCCTTCTGCTGCCTGACGGCACCCTCATGGTCCACAGAGAATGCGACGGATTCGGCCACGGTGAGGTAGTGGATGAGAAGCTCATGAAAAGGAAGATACTCCATGAAAGGAAGCGGGCCGGAATGGTAGTTCAGGACGGATGAGCTCATTCCTCGTCGTGGTCCATGCTTTCCTCTTCCATCTTCTCAAGGGCGCCCAGAGAGGCGAAATCGACACTGGCCTCGTCGAACTCCTGGACCTCGCTCCTCTTCTTTTCAAGGTCCTCCTTCATCTTGATGGCCGCCTTGATAGGCAGTATCATGGTCGGGACCGACAGGTGAAGGAGAAGCTCCTGGCTGATCGAGCGTTTCGCCAACCGGCCGAACATGGTCTCTTCGGTGGAGCCCATGATGACCAGGGAGGCCTCCTCCTGTTCCACCGCCTCCAGGATGTTCTCGAGGACGTCCCCTTCCCTGTAGACTAGCTTTATCTCGATCTCGTAGTTCTTCGCGATCTCGTTGTAGATCCTGAGTGCCCTCTGCCCCTCGTAGTTCGTGCTTCCGGGGGTGCTGATATACAGGGCCGTGACCGAAGCGTTCATCTTTTTGGCGGTCTCCATAACGAAGGGAGCCGTGTACTGGGCAGGATAGGAACCGGAGGTCGGCGCGAGGATAACGGAGCCCGTGGTCTCCATCTCGACGATGGAATCATCCTGGATCTTGAACTTCCTGAAACCCGTTGACGGAAGGTACAAGGGGCTCCTGTACTCGTCAGCCAGTTTGTGGGGCTTCGGAATATCGGCTTTGTAAACGAGGGTCCTGTAGGGGAATGGGATCTCCACGCCGTTGTGGTCGAAGGCGTCCTTTATCTTCTTCATAACGTCCGATCTCAATACGTTGCGGTCCCTTGCTTCGGGGATCCAGAACTTGACCAGCAGGACCTGGGAGGAATCCCCGAAGTCCTTCATCATCACGTACGGCGGGGGTTTGTTTAGGACTATCGGATGCTTGTGGAGTATCCCGAGGATCAGCTTCTCGGCGAGCCTCCAGTCGGAATCGTACGAGATGCCGATGTCCAGCATCAATGCCATCCTCGGGGTCTCCTTCGTGTAGTTCCAAACCTGGGAGGAAGCTATGACATGGTTGGGGATGACTATCATCTCATCCTCGGGCGTCCGTATCCATGTGGACCTGAGCGAGACGTCGGTGACGTCGCCCCAGTTCTCGCGGCCGCCCCAGTCAATGCGGATCCTGTCGCCGATGACGAAGGGTTTGTCCATAACGATCATGACACCGGCCGCAAGATTGGCAATGGTATCCTGTAGACCGAAACCGAGAATGATACCAGCAACGACCGAGCCCCCGAATATCGCGGTCGGCGAGATCCCCAGGTAAAGAAGGCCCACCAGGACGCCGACAAGATAGATCCCGATCTTTATCGCCCTGCTTATCGCCTTTCCAGTATCCTTCTTGAACTTCTCACCTGATCTGAACTGGGGTTCGGTGAGTGAGACGGCTATCTGTGCGATGATGAAAGCGGTGACCAGGATCATGGTAAATACCATGATGTTCACCACCCACCCCAGGGGGTGGAGCTGGGAGATGGTGAATGAAAGGTGGAGCGAGATGAAGGTTCCGACCACCACCATGAAGATCTTTACGGAGACCCTGAGAGAGCGGTATAAACGGTACTTGCTCCTCTTTGAGATCTTGCTTCCAAGGAGCTGGTAGATGGAGGCTCTGAGGATCGGTTCCAGGGCGAAGATCGAAAGGAGAAGTATCAGGGTGAACGCTACTGCGAGCTGCAGAAAGCGCCAGGCCTCGTAGGTCCGATCGAACATCGTGAACTCGGTGCCCAGCTCGATGGGCAGGGTGTAGATCGCCAGAACGAGGAAAAGAAGGATGTAGAATGCCGTCAGACCTCGTCTTACCGGCTTTGCAACGGTGGCATCCATCCGCTTGTCGATCCGGACCTTCTCCTTTTCCTGGTCCTTCTTTTTCTTCTTTCCCTTGAAGATGGACCTGAACTCGATATTTGCGAAGATCTTTGCGATGTTGTTGGCCAGGAGCCTCGGCATGAAGGATGCGAGTATGATGCCAAGAAGGAAGATGGCCCCTGCTATGAGAATGTCCTGGACCAGTATATTGGATCCGAGGACGGGATCTTCAAGCCATTCCAGGGCCGCCAATAACATCTCCCCGATAGTTCGGATGCTGGACCGGGACTACCCGGAGTACATCGCATCCCCGTTTGGGATTTGGTATCTATATATATTTAAGTTTTCCCGGGATGGACGAATTTCCAGCCACCCCTGGACCCTTCAACCGATAAATTGAATAACGAAATCGTTCATTGAAAGAACATGGTCGAAGAGAAGAAGGGCTTTTGGAGCAATAGAAAGGTTATCGCGGTCGGGATCGTCATCATCCTCGTCCTCGGTGCCTATCTGATGATCAACGCCCTGGGAGGTGGTGGAGGAAGAGGGGGCAAGGACCAGGACCAGGAACCGGAGAAGTTCCATCCGTTCCTTGCCCAGCCCAACAGCAAGGTAACGGACATACAGGCCGCCAACAACGAACCGGGTCTCGCCGTAAATCCGACGAACCCGCTGAACATAGTGGCCGGCTCCAATGACTACGGCGGCCCCTCCGGGGACGTGTGGTGCGGCTACTATTACACCTTCGACGGCGGTGAGACATGGGAGAGCGGCTACATACCGGGCATAGATGGTGACAGAAGCTCACCCCTCTGGCCCTTTGCCGGTGCAGGAGATCCCGTGGTCGTCTTCGGCCCCGACGGGACCTGCTATTATGCAGGGATAGCTTTCCAGAGGTCCGCGGAGCTCGGAAATATCAGAAAACCCGGCTCGGGGATATTCGTTGCGAGGTCTGACGACGGAGGAAGGACATTTGACATGGTCTCCGTCGTGATACAGTCCTTATCCTCGCTTTCCAATGCGCTTGCGAACTTCCACGACAAGGAATGGGTGGCGGTCGATCCGACCACCGGGGACGTCCATGTGACCTGGACCGCCTTCCAGCTGTACGGGGTGTCCTCGGCGATGGTGCACTCCGTTTCCAGGGACAGGGGGGAGACATGGTCGAGGCCCCAGATAATCTCGGAGATATCCCGGAAGGAGAGGCAGGTGCAGGGGTCCCAGGTCGAGGTGACCAGTGACGGGGTCGTGCATGTCTCTTGGATCGAGTACGACTTCGGGGTGCTGAGGTACACCAGGTCGACGAACGGAGGGGATAGCTTCGAAACGGTGAGAACGATCGCAAGCGTCACTCCGCTTCCCTATTATCCGGAGAACGGTCAATATCGAACCCCGACCATGTGCGATATGGCCGTGGACAGGTCAGAGGGAAATCATTCCGATTCCATCTACATCGCATGGCCGGACTCGAGGAACGGTCAATCCGATATCCTCCTCATCGCCACGCATGACGGGGGGGACACCTGGACGGAGCCTGTCCGGGTGAACAATGCAACAGGAGCGAGGGACAACGACCAGTGGTTCCCTGCGACGGCGGTGGGGAGCGACGGATCGGTCCAGGTGATGTTCTACGACAGGAGGATGGACCCCAACAATGATCTTCTCTCTCTGTTCTTCGCGATCTCGTACGACTTCGGATTGACATGGGAGAACGTGCAGATGTGCGACACCCAGTTCGACGGCGACAACACCAGGGGGCCCTTTATAGGGGATTACCTTGCCCTCTCTTCCGGTCCCGGGTGGACGGTGGGAATATGGTGCGATGCCAGGGAGGGGACCGAGAGCACGCCCCGTTCGGACATATGGATGGGGAAGATGATCTACAGTGAGGAAGGTCTCTTCCAGGAATTGCCTGAATAGACGTTTCTGTGAAAACAAGGTCAGATCGGATGACCGTTGAGAAACGAATAATAAGTTGAATAGGCTTCGCCTTTTTCTATCGTTACCATATTCAATGGTTTGGACCTTTGGCAATGGGAATTCTGGTGGGTGAATGACGAACAGGATCGGAGAATACAGGACCATTACATTCCCTTCAAGCAGAATATCCACATTTGACGTTGTTGCTATCGGATTGGAGAAGCATCATATCAAGGCCCTGATAGAGGTCGATGTGACGGAGGCCCGGAAGAAGATATCCAAGCTGAAGGACCAGAATGTCAAGGTTTCCTTCACCACTTGGTTGATCAAGTGCATAAGCGAGGGCGTTGCGCAGTTCGAACAGATCCATGGAATGAGAAAAGGAAAGAGGAAATTGATAACCTTCAAGGATGTGGATATCTCTATATTGATAGAAAGGGAGGTCAACGGGCAGAAGGTCCCCCTGCCTTATGTGATCCGAAAGACCAATGAGAAGAGCATAGAACAGATATTCGATGAGATCCGCTCCGGAAAGGATTCTCCCATCAAAGATGCAGGGGATAACGTGCTTGGAGAAAGGAAAGGCTCGAGCTTCATGAGATTGTATTACTCGTTGCCCGGATTTCTGAGGAGGCTGTCATTGAGGTATGTTCTGAGGAATCCTTTTCTGACAAAGAAAATGATGGGAACTGTCGTTGTAACATCAGTTGGGATGGCTGGCCATGTCAATGGATGGGTAATACCTGTGGGGATCCACCCTCTTTGTTTCGGAGTAGGTTCCATCGTAAAAAAGCCGGGGATTGTGGAAGACAGAATAGAGGTCAGGGAGTTCCTTTATCTTACTGTCCTTGCGGACCATGATGTCATAGATGGTGCTCCGGCGGTAAGAGCCCTTGCAAAACTGACCCAGATTATGGAGAGCGGCCACGGGCTTTAAATCTCGAAACAGGTCTTAATGTTCATTGCAGCCAGATGCAATCAGAGTCTACCTGAAAACATAGGAAAAAAAATGTAAAAAGGATGATCCCCAATTTAAACGAATACGGAAATTTTTCAAACTTTCGAAAGCCTGAGATGAAACGATACCACTTCCCCCCAAAATAGTAAAACACCCAGATCAAAAAGAAAAAATGTGGGGGCGCTTGGGTGCCACGCCCCCTGGGCAGAAGGTGCTGCTATCAGATCTCCTCTCTCACTCTCTTGGGATGGTCTCCTAATAGGCGATGTAGGGGAACAGTCCGAAGGCATCGAAGGACTGCTCCACATGAATGTTCTGCGTTGTATCGATGGTCATGTCCATCACGACGTATCCCGCCATGACCCCCTCCGGGACCATGAAGTGGAACCCTATCTTGTAGAAGGTCATGGACGACCAGTAGAACCAGATATTGGAACCGCTGGGGTGCAGTGCGTACCTGTCAGGATAGTTCGATATGTTGATGAACGGCAGTTGTAGTCCGCTATGCCCCTTCCCCGAAACCGGGTCCACATAGGGATCATCGGGACCGGCCCAACTTCCGTAACCGTCGATGATGAAGTCGCTCGGGTTGAACTCCTCGAACATCATCTCCTCCGGGATATTGTCCTTGTTCAGGTCGTCCAGGCCAAGGGCGAAGGTGGAATAGGTCGTCCCTGCGGGTGTGTACTGCCACAGGCCCATGATCTCATCGGCGTATCTGGGGATA
>JBLIRH010000011.1:0-55852 GCA_049472215.1 Thermoplasmatota archaeon
CCAGAAGCTGCTCCTCCCCATCGATCCGTATGGTGGTTTGGTCCAACTCCTCCGGAATGACCCTCCAGCCGGAAATTTTGGCTTTTTCCGGATCGACGGATAACCCGACTATCCAGACCGGTGCCGACAATATCAGCACGATCCAGAATACGAAAAGCCTATTCGCTCCTCTCCATTTCACATCGATTCTCCCGAATATGAATTTGTTTCTTACTAAATTAAAGCTATTGTACAATGGTGGAAACGGGGGGTCACTTCAAAGGAACCTTTTTCACCAACTCTTCTCTGGTAAGTTCCCTCCACTCCCCCTCGCCAAGGGAACCCAATCTCAACTCCCCGATAGCGCTTCTATGGAGCTCGTAGACCCTGCTTCCCAGCGATAGGAATATCCTCTTCACGACATGCTTCCTGCCTTCGTGTATCCGGAGATTGACAACGGTCCTGTCCCCCTGGAATGATGCGTTCAGGATATGGATGTCCCTGACCACTGAGCCGTCGTCGAGAACAACACCGTTCTTCGTTACTTCGATCAACGCTCCCCTGCTCCATTTCCCCTTGACCAGGGCGATATACTCCTTGCCGATACCGAAGCGGGGGTGGGCCAGGCGGTTCCCCAGCTCCCCATCATTGGTTAGCACCATCAATCCGGAGGTGTCGAGGTCGAGTCTCCCAACGGGGAAAATCCCCATTTTCCGGCCCCCCGGTATCAGATCGACGATGTACTTTCTCCCCCTCAGGTCCTGGTCGACGGAGATGACCCCCGGTGGTTTGTTGATGATGAAATATCGAAGTTCTGTCGGTAGGACGACTTTGCCGTCGACCTTCACGAGGTCATCCTTTCCGATGCGGCTTCCGGGCTCCCGAACAGTCTCCCCGTTGACGGATACCCTGCCTTCTTCTATGAGCTCCTCACAGGCTCTTCTGGACCCAAGACCGCAACGTGCGAGGTACCTCTGGAGCCTGACGGGTTCCATGCCCCCCTCACCCCGGCCTCTCGCAAGGTTCGAGGAGCTTCTCCGGATGCTCGAACAGGTCCCTGAAATAGTCGAAGGCCCTGAAGTAGTAGAAACCGTCCTCCGCCCTCTCGTCGACGGTGGCCTTGACCGGGAACATCTTCCGAACGACGGGCTTTCCGTTCTCAGCCACTACTTTATCCACGATGGTTCCCAGGACGAAGAAGTTCGATATGGTCCCGATCTCGTAAAGGTGGTGATAGGCGGTGTTCGCCCCGAAGGAGCCGACATTGTTGACGAAGGCCGAGGAATATAGGACCTCTTTTTCCATGTATTTCCTGGAGAAAAGACCGTGTTCGTCCATGAACTTGTAGAACGGGTATCCGAGCCGGATCAGGAAACCCGGGAAGAACAGATACCCTTTTGCCTCCTTCTCCCCTGCGTCCTTGTCCTTCGTTCTAACTTCCTTTGCTTCCTTTCTGGCGGTCCTGATCGTGTCCAGGAGAGTGAATTCGGGTTTGAATTCCTTCTTGACTATCGACACCTTGCCCTCGGTTGAGAACTCCTTCTTGACGGAGAAGGAGAACCAGATGCCGTGACGGTCGTAGATCTTACCCCCCTTTGCAAAACGGTTTACCCCGGGGTATTTCACGAAGGTCTTCAGGAGCCCGTGGAGGAACAGATGGAACATCGTGACCTTTTCTCCGTACTCCTCACTCATCCTTTCCGCGAAGGCGAGCCCCGGCTCGGCGTTGAACTCGTACTCCCAATAGTACAATGATTCATATTTGTGTTTCAGGAAGTAAGGCATCATCCTTCGGTAGGTCGGGAGCTTCTTCACTACCTTTCCATCTGGGCGCCCCATATCAGTGGAAATGCTCACACATGAATATATCTGTCGGTCGAGACGGTCAGCGCGGGTCAAAGATAGGGTTTTATATCCGGTGCCCTTCATTACCTGCTTTGGGGGGCCCGGTTTGACCTTGAAGGGTAGGGATATCGTAAACATCGGAGACCTGGAGCTGGACGAGATCGAGCTGATCCTGAACACGGCCAGGGAAATGGTTCCCACTGCACGTGGGGAGAAAAGGTCCAGGACGCTGGATGGAAAGATGCTTGCATCGCTTTTCTTCGAAGCATCGACCAGAACGAGGCTCAGCTTCGAGACAGCCATGCACCGGCTCGGCGGAAGCGTGATAACGATCGCCGGAACGGAGGGTACCTCCCTCATCAAGGGAGAGACCCTTGCGGACACCATAAGGATGGCTGACGGTTATGCCGATATCATCGCACTGCGTCATCCAAGGGAAGGGGCCGCCAGGATGTCGGCTACCTTTGCCAAGGCCCCGATCATTAACGGAGGAGACGGTGCCGGCCAGCATCCGACCCAGACCCTTCTCGACCTTTTCACCATCAGAGAAGAGGTAGGAGAGATCGGAAAGCAGCATGTTACCATCGTCGGGGACCTCCGCTACGGAAGGACCGTGCACTCGCTCTCGCTGGCACTGGGGAGGCTGGGAGCCACCATGACCTTCGTCGCCCCGAATATAATCCAGATGCCGGATCACATAATCTCGGACCTTCGGGAAATGGGGGCCGAGGTGAGAAAGACCTCCGACCTCAGGGAGGAGATACCAAACTCCGACGTCATCTACATGACAAGGATCCAGAAGGAGAGGTTCGCGGAGGAGGAGGAGTACAGGAAGGTCGCAGGCGCCTTCAAGCTGAAATCAAGGATGATCGAGGAGGCCAAGAAGAGCATGATCGTCATGCACCCGCTCCCTAGGGTCGACGAGATACACCCGGAGATAGATGCGACGCCCCATGCAAAGTACTTCGTCCAGGCCTTCAACGGCGTCCCGGTTCGAATGGCACTTCTGAAACTCGTGCTGGAGGGAGAGTGATGAAGGAGGTAAGGATCACCCCCATCAAGAACGGGACGGTCATAGACCATATCAAGCCGGGGATGGCCCTCAAGGTCCTCGAGCTCCTGAAGATAAACGGGGATGCGAAACACGGGGTCTCAATGGCGATGTACGCAGTATCAAAGAAGCAGACGCTAAAGGATATAGTGAAGGTAGAGGGCCTCGAACTCGAACCCGCAGTTGTGAACAGGCTGGCGATCCTGATCCCTAACGCAACAATCTCGATCATCAGGGACTTCAAGGTCGTGGAGAAGTACAAGGTCCAGCTGCCACAGGTCGTGGAAGGGATCGCCCGCTGCGAGAACCTTAACTGCATCTCGAACCAGAAGGAACCCATCGCGAGCAAGCTCGAGAGGGTGTCCATGAACCCCCCGCGATATAGGTGCTTTTACTGCGGAAGGGACCAGGAGAACGTGCAGAACAACATCATCTGACGGACCGGATGGTCTCCTCGAGGATCAGCCTCGCCGCTTTCTTAAGCATGTCCATGGACATATGCGGGCTTCTGTACAGTTCGGACCGGTCGGCGATCATCTCCGTGGCCATGGGAATGTGCACGAATCCGGCGGTCCTTCCGTTCCTCTCCGCCCAATCCATTTCGGAATAGAAGATCTCGTTGCAGATGTATACCCCGGCGGAATATGACCGTTTTGAGGGGATCCCTTCGGATCTCAGTCTTTTCTGCATGTTTTCCAACGGGAGACTTGTCCTGTATGCCAGCGGCCCCCCTTTTCTGACAGGTGTATCACTGATCAGGTTCCCCTTATTGTCGGGGATGTCGGAGGAGCGTAGGTTGAGGGCGATCTCCTCGAGGTTGATGCATCCAATGGTCCCGTTCAGGCCGAACGAGATGACAGCGTCCGGATCTATGCTTTGAAGGGCTCCCATCAGGACCTTGGTGGCCTCTCCGTAAACAACAGGTAGTATGACCGTTTCCACATCGGGATTCGAATCCCCGAGGTATCCGGCAACAACTTCCGCGGGATTCGAGCTGAACTTATCAAATGGACCGAATCCGGTGACCAGGACCTTCATTGCATGGTAAAAGGCTCGGTTATTAAATAAATCTCACTGGAAAAGGTCAAACTGGATGAAAAGAAAAGGAAAAAGAGTGCGGTCTCGAATGACCGCACTCGGTTCGGAAGCTCACTATCAGCTTCTCTTTCTGGACCAGGCGAATACAGAGGTTCCGACGACCATCAGCAATACTGTCACGGCCACACCACTGATGATAACCCATGCATCCACAGGTTCATCGATATTTTCATCCGCAAGGATCCTCACGGAGACTGTGGCGGGAGTTTCAGATTTCTGATAATCGTCGTCCATGACCCACAACTTCACCTCGTAGGTTCCCGGTCCGCTGTAGGTATGGGTTGCTACCTTGGTAGGCTGGTACCCATCCTTGATGCCCGTGGTCAGATCAGAGTGTGTCCCGTCGCCGAACTCCCAGTAGTAGCCTATGACCTGTCCGTCATCGTCGATCGATCCATCCCCGGAAAGCATGACAGGTTGATCCTTCATGTAGTAGGTGGGGTCCGTGTCTTTGATAAAGGCTCTCGGCAACCTGTTGACGACCGTAATGATGTAGGAAGCCTGCCAGGTGGCCTGCTTCTTGTCGGACATGTTGATGGTTACCTCGTAGGTTCCGTTCTCCTCGTAGAGGTGCTCCACCTTTGGCTGCTTGGAGATGGTCCCGTCGCCGAGGTCCCATGTGAGACCGTAGAGGTCGTCAAGCGGGCTCGTTGATACCTGGTCGTCGTTGTAGAACTCCCCGTCGGGGTCGAAGGAGCCGCTGGCGTCGAATATCAGGACGCTGTTGGTATAGATCTCCTTCTTGTCGAGGTCAATGAAGCCGTCTGGGGCCGTTATCTCGACAATTCCCACCGGGGGTAGATTGGCGGGTATTATCTTGACGAGCGCCTCATCGTCGTCGGTGTAATCCTCGTCCTTGACGGTCAGCCTGACAGTGAAGGTTCCCGAGGTGGAATAGGTGTGCTCGACGACATCTCCGTATACCTGCGCTGAGCCGTCGCCGAAGTCCCAGATGTAGAGGAGGTTGTCGGTATACTCGGAGTCCCTCTTCTGGTCGTAGTTGGGATCGTCGTTGGGATCGTACGATTTCCTTCCGTCGAAGGTGACCGTCATCCCCACCTCGAGCTCCTCTTCCTCCTGGGTCGGTCTGTTCGGACCGGCGTTCGCCGTCGGAGGCAGGTTCACATAGACCCTGTACGGTTCGGAGTCCGTGATGAGGTCGTTATCCCACACCTTCAGACGGACCGGCCAGAAGAGCTTGCCATTGCTTGCGGCGCCCCTCTCGGACCATCTGTGCTCCGCCTGGGCGTTGGATACGAACCCCTCGGTCCTCGTCCCGTCTCCCCAGTCCCACTGGTATTTCAGGCCGATATCCGGGACCTCGTCCTCGTCCTCGTCGAATCCCGGGAGACCGTAGTACTGGTCCTCGCTTTCGACATATACATCGGGATCGTAGGATTCCGAGCCGTTGAAGTAAACGATACGGTTCTTCGAGGTGTGGATCTCCTCGTAGAAGAAATTGTCCATGTTTGCGTTGTGGGATGCCCTGATCACCGGTTCCGGTGCCGTGTTGTCGATAACGTGCAGGAGCATCTTCGCCGATCCGCTCAGGGTGTTGATGTTGTCAAGGGGGCCGTCGTAGACGGTCAGGGTAATGTTCCAGTCCCCGGCCTCGTCGAAGGTCTCGGTGAGGAAGGTGATATCCTCCCTGGTGTAGATGTTGTATGGTCCCTCGAAGGTCCAGTAATAGCTGAGCTCTGAGTTCGGGTCGGGATCGAAGGCATACCCGTTGAAGGAGATCTCCCTCTGGGGGAGAACGTATGCCTCTCCCTTCTTCCCATAGGTCTTGGGTATCTGTGGGACCACGGAGAGCGAAACCCTCGGAGCGTTCTGCGACTTGTAGGCAAGCAGCTGAACGGTATGGGTCCCCTGGTTGAGGTCCCTGTCCATAACTGTCAGGGTTATATTGACGACCTGATACTGCTCCTCGGCCGGCAGTTCCGGGTCCATTGCGGGGAGCCTTATCTTCCACTCGTAGGTAGGCTCGGTCTGCCATCCGGTGCTCATGGTGATCTTGTAGGGTCTTCCTCCGATGGAGGTCTCCCCCTCCCATTTGTATTTGAGGGTATCCACTTCTCCAAGGTCGTCCTCGGGCAGGTCCATGAAGCCGTCCCCGTCGTCGATGTTCTTATTGTCCTCGCCGATATCGGGTCCGGGCCAGTCAGGGTGTCCATAACCTATGCCGTCCGCTCCCACGTCATCCTGTGGATCGTAGGAACGCCGCCCGTCAAGGAATATTATGTCGCCCTCCTTGAGCTGGGGGTTCGCTTCGGTGAATATGGGGTCCTCGTGCCTGGGATCGTACTTTGGCCTGAGGAAGTCCTCCTTGTTCTCGGGGAAACCCGAATCGAAACCGGTATCCGCCACCGGGAGCTGCTGGGGATGCCTGTATGGAAGTGTTATCCAGCTGAGCTTCTCGGTGTATCCGCAGTATAGAAGAAGGTCCATGGTCCTGTTGTCCATGTCATCGGGCTGGTTGTCTATCCTCCAGATGAGGACCCAGATCCTGCCTCCCCTAATGTCGCCGGGGATGTTCGGCCTTCCGTCGTCATCGATATCGAGCCAGTAGCCGAGACCGTCCATGGCCTCCTCCATCTGCCTCTGGGTCTTCCACATCTCGGAAGAATTCGTAGTGTACGGGTCCAGGGTCCCGTCGGGATCGAGCGGGTCGTACGGACTGTTCCACCAGTCGAAGTCGAACTGCATGATACCTTCGATGGCTGCGGATGGGTCCGGATTCTCGTAATCGTAATCTCCGTCCGTATCCACCCATACCTGGACCTCCAGCATCTTGCCTCTACCCATTAACGGGTTGGTTCCCATTGAGATGAGGCCCAGGGGATTGATCGTCAGATTGATGGCGCCCATATCGTTCATCGATGTATCATACTGGGCGGTCAGCTGCCTGTTCGACCTTGGATAGGTGAAGTTCATCGGGTCGTCCTCGGTCTGGGTTAGGTTAATATCCTCCTTCATCAGGCCGACCTCGTCCCCGTTCGTGGTGGCATTGACATCGTCCAGCCACTGATAGTCCTCGGTCATGTTCTTGCACCTGAACCAGAACTCCCTCTGCGGGTAGAACTGCAGATAGTTGGTCCAGTTGTGCCACCTCTGGTTCCATGGCTGGTTGTAGTTCTCGTCGTCCCAGCCGGACCACTGTGGGTACGGGTCCATCTTGTTGTGCGCATCGGTCCGAGTTGGTTCCTCAGCGGGTGCGGTCTCTTCAGCTTCAACATTTCCAACCGCGTCGATCATGACCACGAAACCAGCTGATGCCATGAGACCGATCAGAATAAAAGCAAGGGCAATTTTGCGCATGATTTCCCTCCAGCATTCTTACTACTCAATGTACTGTAGTGTACCACGTGGGGAGAGTGTATCACGGACGGTATAGATAAAGTTTCCCTACTTGTCAGATTTCTGGACATCAGGCCAGGCCTCCAAATATTGCCCATTTCCGGGCTTCCTTCCGTCGATGATACGCCCGCTTAGGTGGTATCTTGTTGATTAAAACCCTGAGCGCCTTATTTAAGGGTTGTCATTTCATGTGCGGGGTCCAACGCACCTGTTCATTTCTGCATGGCGATAAGCATGCTCTCAAGCTGCCCCGCAAGGCCGACGTACATCTTCAGATCGCCCTTTTGTCTTGCCTGTTCGGCCATGTTCATTATATCGAAGATCTTTGCAACGTCCTTCCCCTGCTCATGGAGTTTCACGGACGCATTGTAAACCACCTGGATCTTCTTGAAGGCGGATTCGACTGCGGACTTGTCAGGCTGGTCCTTGGCGGTTTTCTCCAGCGCCTTCTGGACGCCTTCCTTCTGCTCCGCCATGATCTTGTCAACCTTGGGAACCTCCTCGGAAGCCTCCTCTTCCTCCTCCTCCATCCCTTCTTCCTCGAGGTCTATGGAGAAATCCTCCTCCTCATCTTCTGGTTCCTCATCCCCAGATGGAGGGGCGGGAGCCTCCTTAGGCTTCTCTTCCTCATCCCTCATCTTGAGAACGACGACCTTTTTCTTGACTATCTTGATAACGGGTTTGGGGGCCGCTTCTTCCTCCTCTCCAGTCTCTTCCTCGACCTCCACCTTTTTCTCGGGTCCCGCAGTCTCTCCAGGGAGTTTCGGCTTCTCCTTCTTGGGAGGAACGGCCTTTTCTTCCTCTACTTTGAGGGGGGCCTCCTCCACTGCTGCTTCCTTGACATCTGCAATGAGGACCTCCTCCGTTGAGATCAGGTCCTTGATGGAATCCTCCGCAAGTTTGTTCGTTGCCTGAAGGAGTGGAAGGAAGTCCTCGCGGTTATCCTTGAAGGCTGCCGAGAGTTCCTTGAACCTTTCCTTAGTGAGGGAGAGGTCGCCGCCGAGCGCTTCATACTCTGAGATCTTCTTTTGGACCTCGATGAGCATGGATTTTCTGAAATCCTCGTCCTTCACGGTGCCCTCTATATCGGTGGCCAGCCTGATGACGTCTTCGTATTTGGCATCCCTGTAGAAAAGTGCCATGTCCCTGACCTTTGAGGTTACCTTTGCAGCTCCGCCTCCTATCCCTTTCAAGGGGGCGGTTATCTTCTGCACGTTCACGACCTTTGCCGCAGCTTCCTCCTTGACCTTTATCGTGAGGAGGTCCTCCTCTCCGGCCGCCTTGAACTTGACCCTCTTGTCCTCGACCTTCATCTCGAACGTCGGACCGACATCCTTCGGGGAAACGACCTCAATACTGCTGTTGGCCGGCCCGGTGCCCCCCTGCTCGTCGGAGGATGTTATCTCAACATCCGAGAGGTCGTCGACCGCGACCCCGGTCAGAGCGATCCTTGTATCCTCCTCCGACATCAGGGTCGGGAGGTCCCCGTGCATACGAAGCCAAAGAGAGCGGAATGGCTCTTCGAGCTGGGAGGGGTCCCTGACCTGGTCGATATTGTCCAGAAATGTTTCGATACGGGAATACTTATCCGATCCGGTGACTGCGGCCATGGTGCTCAACCCAGAACTCGATGTGTCAAGTACCGCACTTTTTGATATATAGTTTTTGATTGTGGCCATTGAACTGACCTAGTTGTGAAGTTGTTTTATTATCATTTGAAATTATATTCGTGTGCCAATTTCTGTGACCAATTCTAAATTGACGAAAAGAAATTGGCGCAGAGGAGGGGATTTGAACCCCCGAGGGATTACTCCCACGAGATGTCCGGAGGACACGACGGTCGTATTCCAGTCTCGCGCCTTACCGGGCTGAGCTACCTCTGCGTATGTTTGCTGGGACGCGCCCTAATCGAACGGTCGTATTTAACCGTTTACGGTACTGCTGCCCGCGGTATCAATTGTCGTCTTCATCATCCTCTATGTCGAGATCGTCATCCGTAAGGTCATCGTCCTCGATGTCAAGGTCATCGTCGGTCTCGTCATCGTCCACCATATCGAGATCGTCATCGGTGAGGTTGTCCTCCTCGACATCAAGGTCCTCGTCCCCTTCCTCCTCCTCCCCCTCGTCATCTTCCTTACCGGACGGCGCCTCCTCCGGAGTCTCCTCGACGGCGTCCAGGTCGATACCCCTCTCCATCATCTCCTTCCTCGAGAGCTCGATGTCCTCCTCGTCCGACATCTTCAGGAAATCGGAGGGGATCTCTTCGACGGTGAAGACCGTCTTACCCGCCCTCTGGATGATAATACCGTTGTTCTGGGCCTCCTCAGCGTCGATCCTTATGATGACGGGATCGGGCCCCTCCCTGTGGATACCGGCCTCGTATGCATCGTTCCATGTCTTGGATAAATGCACCATGGTCCTGTCAACAGGCTGAAGCCCTGATCCGAGGATACTTTCCACCTCCTCAGGGTTTGCCGGGAAGTACAGTCTTTCCGGAATGTTATCGGTCGGGAGGCTCATGCTGAGCTCTATCGAATGGCCGTAGGTTGCCCTGACATGATTGCTGTCCACCTGGTACCTTCCCTTCGGGTCCGTTTCAACGAGGCCAATTATATGGGTCGGCCTCAACCACCTCATCCTGTCCCCCCTCTTTCGCTTGATAGCGGATACGAGCTTGTAGATATCCACGAACCCTTCCTCGTCCATATGAAGACCGAACTTCTCCGGGAAATGTCTCAGGATACCGGCCATGATCCTGCCAAGTGATTCGAGCTCGTAGGAGCTCATGAGGAACTTCCCCTCGTCTCCGCAGATGGGGCAGTCCTCTCCTCTAAAATACCCATGGTCCCTGCACATTCTGAGCATGGTTCTTCACCTTCTTCAACAGAAACTTGAACGGCGGGTCCCCAAACCGCGCCGCATCCTTTCCTGGTCAGACCTGCAAGGTACATTTATTATATTAAACGAACGGGAAATGGACCGTTCAATGATCGTCCTCGTCCGTAAGAGAAGGTCTCGAATGCTTCTCCTTTCCCCTGCTGACGAGCTTGTGGTAGATCATCTCCAGGATCCCGTCGGATTCGCTTTTCCTGCGGGTAGCTTCCTCGATCATCTCGGGGGGGTCGGACCTCTCGTCCTTGAGCATCCTGTGGATCTTCAAACCCATAGTCATTCGGACCAAACCTCACGTGTCAGGAGGGAGCCAGGTGACACTCTCATTCGTATGAACTGATTTGCCCTTTTTAATACTTCCTGGGTCAATTACATATGAAGGAATCACTGGACCTCCAACTGGAGACCTTTGGTCCTGTCAGGAAATTCACCACTCGAGCTCCTCTTCCTCATCTTCTTCCTCATCGTCCTCCCAATCCTCCTCATCCTCCTCGTCCCAGTCCTCCTCATCTCCCTCCGCCTCGTCCTCATCCCAGTCGATCTCCTTCTTCTGGGGCGGGGGTTCGGAAGCATAGTCCAGGAACGGTGACACCGGAGGTTCAGGGGGCGGTGCGGGGGCCTCTCCGACCTCTTTGGGCGGAGCAAACGAACCGTAAAGGTCCTCGTATGAGACCACCTGAGGTTCGGATGGCGCTTCAACACCAGACTCCTCCATTTCGGGGATCGGTTCGGGTACTGTCTCGGGCTGCCTGGCCCTCCTTTGCGGCCCGCCCTGGTCGGCCTCCCAGATCTTATCGAGGTTCTTTCTCCTTCTGATCATCCCGAGTATCATCAGGATGACCAAAAGTAACACAACGGCGACCGCGGCGATTATCCACCATAACGGATTCTTCAAGAATTCGGGCAGGGGTCCATCATCGTCATCGTCATCATCATCTCCCTGCTGTGTAACGGGAGGAAGGTAGGTCTGGAAGTTCCACATGTAATCCTGGTCCAGCTCGTAATTGTATATGTCCAATGCACCTTTGGACAGGGTGAAATTGTATGTTACCCCCTCATCCATAAGAGCTTCCACGATCACGGAGAATTCGTCCTCCCCCTGCTTGACGACGAACGGTACCGGTGTCCTCACCTGTCTTTCCCTACCGGTGAATATATCGACCTCGGTCGTCAGGGCCCTGATAGCGAGATAATTGCTGATCGTGGCTGCAGCCACCGGATTGGAGAACCTGAGTATGATGGCGCTCGAATTGGTAAAGTTCGCGAAGTAATCGGAGTGGGACGGCCCCCATGGGAATACCAGTCTGAAGAGGGTTCTTATGGTATAGGTTACCGAGAACCTGTCCTGAAGATGATTGTTCCAGGTATCCTTGACCACGGGCTCGACGACCAGCGTATAGTTCGTTTCGAACTCCAGGGTGTCCGTCGACAGGAGCACCTCCGTCCTCCCTTCCTTGACTGCGATCGATAGGGTGGAAGGTATGATCGATCCATTCTGGGACCTGAGGTAGACGGAGTCCGATGTAAGGGTCGACTGGTTGATCCTCTCGGAGAAACGGATTATGAAATGGATGTTCTCGCTGAACTGGAAGGTCGCGTTCGGTGCTGGCAGTACCTCGGCCACATGGGGTGGAGTGAGATCGCCGTCGGCGTCGATGTTGACCTTGATGACGCGTTCGTTTCCCGACGGGTCCGAGGCGGAAAGCTCCAGGATGTACAGTCCCTTGTCGGTGAAATTGTACTCGAAGGAGATGCCCGTGAAGTTCTTGGTCCACCAGAGATCAGGCGGTCCATCCACGTACTGCAGCTTCCACGAATAAGTGCTGCCCGGACCCATGGAGCCGCTGTTGTCTGTCATGTTGGCAGTGTAGGTCTCCGGGATCCCGAGGATGACATCGGTATTTCCGAGGATGTTGCCGTCGGGCGGTGTGATGTCCGATACCGTGATGTTGAGCCCGGTCTCTGCACTGTTGTTCTCCCCGTCCGTGATGAACACGCGGAGGGCGTAGCTCCCCGGTCCCGGGAACACTATCCTGACAAGGGCAGTGGTGAAGTTCTCGAGGAATCCGTCCGGTCCCGTGAAGCTCCAGCCTATCGAGAAGTTATCCCTCAGGTGCGCTCTCGGATCGTTGTCCGTCCAGTTGAGCTCGTAGCTGATGAGGCTTTTCTCGTTGACACTGCTAGGGCCGTCGACGGAGATCACGGGCGGGGATCCATCAAAGACGGTTATTCTGAGGGTCGTTCCGTTCGAATTGCCGGCCGGGTCCCGGACGGTGATGGCAAGAAAATGGTCACCCAGCTCGACGAACCCGATGGTGAAATGATCATCTCCGTAGTGGATCTCGGGGATCCCGTCCGGTCCCGTATAGGTCCAGGTGATATTCTCGATGTAGGTGAAATTGCTATCGAGTCCGGTGTCGTAGGAGGTGGAGTTGAAGGTATAGGGTTCGTACCTGATCTCCCTGAAGATATGCGTCTGGTTCTCGACATCGAACATCGGGACTGGGAGCATGGTGTCGAATGTGAAGAAATACGTCCTGAGCGTGGGTCCCGCCCCGTACTGATCGTAAGCTGCAAGAGTGATATTGTTCGCCCCTTCGGAGAGTTCGAGGTCGAACGAGAACGCACCAAGATCGTCCACCGTCGCATTGAGGTAGGCCGAACCGTTCTTCCATACCCAGACCCAGCCCATGGCCTCGGATTTTCCGATGAGCGAATAGGATCCCGTATTGGTCACCCTCGGGGGCGGATTCAACAGCTCGACGGAGGCTGGCCCCGTGTTGTCTATCCGGAAACCGTATGCGGTCACCCAGTCAGAGATGTTCGGGACCTCGTCGTAACCCCGGTACCTCAGGAACATCCTGTCGATGTTCCCGGGTCCTCCCGACTCGTTCCTCGTATCCCATGTGAAGTTTCCGGGGTAGCCAATGCCAGCATCCATCCAGACACCATCATCCTCTATACCGTTACGGTTCGAGTCGTTATAGTACTGGAGCTCCGCCATTGCCAGGTCGGGACTTCCCATGAACTGCAGGCGGGCAACCCCAACGATGGTGAAAGGCGTCGTGATCAGGTCGATGATGGGCGGTTCGGTATCTGTCGGGGTCACGTTGAAGGGCACCGACATCGATGAGGAGTTGCCGCCGAGGTCGACGGCAGAGACCCTGAACCAGTACTGAAGACCGTCTGTCAGGTTTCCCACGGTAATGTTGGTTGCGACCCCTGATGTATTTCCGACGTTGATCCACCGGTCGAAAGGAGCCATCGAACCGCTGAGGTTCGTGAACACGGAGTAGTGCGAGAGGTCTGTCTCGTTGCTCGGGTCCCAATTCAGGGTAACAGTGTTCCCCACCTGAAGGGTCGATCCCGTGAGGTTTTTGGGGAACCTCGGGACCGAAGTGTTGAAGGTCACATTGAACTGTTCGTAGACCAAGGGTCCCAGAAAGGGATCCTCGACCAGCGTGAGAAGGTTCCTAGACCCGAACGTCTGGTTTGGAACTGACCACAGTGCCGAAACATTGCCGTCATCGGGGAGCATATCCCCGCTCGAGTTCAGGCCGTCGTCGAAGAAAGGCATCCATGACGCCTGCAGACCTTCGAACATCCAGAAGGATCGAACACCCGGCTGGACCGCGCCTTTCAGATGCAGCATCTCGTGCTCGGACTGCACGAGCCCGAGCTCGGGCGTCCTGTAAACAACGATCCTGACAGGGTCCTTTGCGGTCATCTCGGAGAAAAGCGAGGTCGAGGAATAAGTGTAGGTGACGTTGATCACGTCGTCATGGGCGACCTGAAGCTCGTCCGGTGCCGAGGTGGATGTATTGCTGGTGATGAAGTATCCCGTGAACTGGCCGAAGGTACCGACCTTTTGAAGAGCGATGTTCTTGCCGGTCTGATCGCTTGTGGACTTGATATGAACGTTCACCGTGGACTGGGAGGTCTGCAGGGGATTGAAGATGCTTACGGTGACGTTGTCCCTGCTGGTGGAAACATAGTTCCGGTAGGTTTCGAGCTCGAGGGCGCCGCTGGTCTCGATCAGCTCGTAGTTCGCAGCAAGTCCGAAATGCTGGGGCCCCATAGGCGTATTGTAGGCCTTTACCTCGACCTTCCACCATCCGAGGGCCGGTGATGGTACACTTATGCCCTCCAGGGGGTTGGTCCTGTCGGTGGTGTCATTGAACGGGGACAGGAAATCGTTCCCGTGGTAGATCGTTCCGTTGGGAGCCGTCAGGACAAGGTCGAGATCGTTCACGAGGGTGACGGATGCGTATGCCGCAGCCGGATAATCGGACCATGCCAGTGTCAGCCTGAGGTCGTCGGTGCTGTTGACGTTCACGTATCTCGTGACAACGTCATCGGTCCGTATCCCCACCTTTTCATCGATGTAAGAGACAGTGGCCCCTCTCCTCGGGACCAGGGAGTTCGGTATGTCGATCCTGCCCCAGCCCTGAGCATCGTCGGGTCTCGAAATTATCTCCTGGATCGTAGCGTTGTCGGAGCCGTACTGCCCAGGGGTCATGTCCTGGGCCCCGTTGACGAGGGTGGCTTTCATGAGGGCTCCCGAAGGCGCGGTATGGTTCAGGACCTCTTCGTAGAACTCCCTGATCAGTACCATCGTTCCGGCCGTTATCGGGGTCGACATCGAGGTGCCGCCCATGAAGAGGTAGTTAGAGTTGTGGGCGAAGGTCCCCCACCCTGTAGCAGACGTCCTCGTTGACCTCACAGAGAGAATGTTCGTCCCGGGTGCGATCACATCAGGTTTCATCCTCCCGTCGTCCGTTGGACCGCGGGAAGAGAAGGCGGCAATTCCGGTCGGGTCATCGGACATCAGGTCCGTTCTGATCGGGTCCATGGAGTATTTCCACAACCAGCTGCCGGTTCCCCACTGGAACTGATATCCTCCCTCCAGTCTGTAGTTCTCGCCTGCTCCCACGGTGATACAGTTCTTTGCCGTAGCGGGTGATCCGATCGAATCCGGGTCGATCTTGCCGTCAGGGTTGTATGTTCCGTAGGGCTTGTAGTAATCCATCCCGTTGTTCCCGGCCGAGAACAGTATTATCATCTCGGGATGGTAGTAGAGGAACCAATCGACGTCCCTGGAGCTCGTTGTATAGGCTCCCGCGTAGGCTGCCCCCCAGGAGTTGGTGTGGATCCTCGCTCCGAAATCGTATGCGTCCTGGAAGAGCAGGCTGAGGTTCGATGGAAGCTCGAGCCTGTTGCCCGCGTTCTGGTTCGCGATGGACTGGAAGAATATCTCCGCCTCGGGCGCCATGCCCTGTATCGACCCGTTGGAGTTCGAGCCGTTCCCTGCGACCGACCCTGTCACATGGGTGCCGTGTGAATGAGTATCGCTTGAATCCGGTCCTGCCCATGTCGAGGTCGTCACCCTGTTGTCGAAATCAGCGATCATGTCACCGTCTACCGAATGGCTGTCGACACCGGTGTCGATCCCGGTATCCGCTATGGCCACCTTCTGCCCTGAGCCGTTAAGACCCAAGGTATCCCATATCGTCTGAACCCCTATAATGTCCTTTGAGACATTGTTATGAAGCTCCATCGTCAATCTGGGCTCGACCCAGGACACCGATGGAATTCCCAGTATCTCATCCACGGATGAAACTGGCAGGTCAACCACATATCTGGTCTCGGAACCTTTCTCGATAACTGGGGCGATCCGGAGCAGCTTGCTCCCGATGGAAGGGTCCGGAAAGAACAGATCGACCATCAACTGGTCCGAACCTACGATCTCTTGTGTACCGGGAGGAGAACCAAGCTGTTCATACAGCCATGGGGATATCTTCAATCCTGATGGGAAATGAGATACCCCGGTCACTCCCTCGATCCCAAGCAGGTCCGGAACTCCCAGGGTCTCCGAGCGGACAACATAGCACATATCCGGGAGATATCCCAGAATCCCGACCCCCCTTCTATCCAGGTCCTTTCGCCACTCCGTAAGTATCGGACCGGCGAACTGGACCACGTAGATGTCGGAATCCAGATCTTCAGGGAGCGAAGGGATCTCCGTCATCAGGTCATCGATCATCACGTCCCCCCAGAGCGTTCTTACAGCGTACTCGCTCTTGGGAGCATCCGGTCCACCCCCTTCTCCGACGACCGTCGATCCTGCTATCGAGAACAGTGCCGATGAGAGCAGGAGAAGTACCATTGTCAATGCTGATATCCTGGACCTTTCTTCGAACATAGGTTCACCCTTTTCGCAGGCGCATTCTCACTGCAGCCGCTGTCTGCAGCGCATCACCCAGAGCGCCATCTGTACTAGGTAGTTTAAGTCCATGTTCGATTAATATCTTTTGGGTTATCATTTTCGGTTCGGTTCACGGGGGAACGAAACTGGACAGCTCTTTCAGGGCGGAAAGCCCCGACCTCTTCCCGACCGTCTTCTCGACCATCTCAACGCCGGCGAGGAAATAGGTATAGAGCAATTCCCTCATCCGCGAGCGGTCATCGGCCACTATTCCCGCCCTGTAGGCTATGAGTTCGATCATGGGCCATGCGTCGTATTTGGTCGGGTCCCAGCTGCGGGGTGGTCCTTTCCCGGGATCGACCTTCCTTTCATGGAACAATCCGACGGCAAGGCAGAACGAGCCCAATGCCTCTTTAGAGGGAAATCCGGGCTCCCCGATGAGGTGGGAGACAGGTCCGAAAGGGTCCTTCCTCTTCATGTTACATCACTCCCTGGATGTTCCAGCATGCTTCCATTTTTCCCCATCTTCAGGCGGTAATGCCTGAAACCCAGGCCTTTCCGGTCCCAGGCTTCCTTGGACCTTTTGAGCTCCCCTCGGGACATTGTCCCTTCAGGGAGAGAGATCAGGACCCTTCTGGAGATCTCCGGGAGACCTTCGATTATGCTCTCCCTTCTCCCACTGTCAATGTACGGAAAGGGGGAATCCAGGACAAGTATACCACCTGATATGCCGGGGATCGACGACAGGACTGCCAATGCCGCGAGCTCCCTCTCGCCAGCTGAGAGGTAGGCCATGGGGAGCACTCTTTCACCCCCTTCATCACTGAAGGTCCTGCCGATCCTGTAGGTCGTTCCGTGGATCCTCAGGCCCCCAAGCTTTCCTCCCTGATCAAGCCTGGATAGGATCGAATTTGACCTGTTCTCGATCTCCTCTCTCATGGACTCCATCCTTTTCTCGATCTCCTCTTCGAGACCTTCGATGGTCATGTCCAGGGCTTCGAGCCTGTCCCTGAAGCCCGATTCACCGTCCTCCACTCCCCATGCAGCAGCCAGCTTCCTCTCGGTCCGTCTCTGCCCCGAGATCAGTTCCTTCCTGCGGTCAGAAAATCTTCGAAGGTCCTTCCGCTCTCTCTCCAGAAGAGTAGCGCTCCTCTCCATCTCGCGAACGAGGGAGACGAGCTCCTCCAGAACCTCCTGCCGGTCTTCCACCCTGTAACTCTTCCGGATCACTGCATGGTTCGCTTCCTCGAGCTCCCCGATCCGATCGATGTAATCCTTTCTCGAGAATCCCGGGGCGGCCAGGCATCTTCTTACTCCCTCGAGCACCTGGTCCGAGGTCCAGATCGGATCGGCAAGGTCCCGTGAGATCTCCCGTTTCCGCTCCTCCAGACGGGAAAGCAGGGCTTTGATACGTTCCCTTCCCATGCCTGTCTTACCAACCTCGGTCCCGCACATGCATCTACCCGTGGCAAGGACGTTTCGGACAATGGAGATCTGCGCCTCGAACGCCCCCACCATCATCTTCCTCTCCGTCCTCTCGTTCTTCTCCCTCAGACCTGCGGCCAGTGCATCCTCGGCCATCTTCCTGAGGAGTTCTCTTCCAGCCGACCCGAGCATCTCGGATAACCTCTCTGAGAGCACTGGCACCCGGGCTCTGGCCGATGCGGCTTCCTCCTCTTCCCGGGGTAGAAGCCCGCCCTTTGATAGCTCCGCCACCCTCTTTTGGTAGGCGGATCGCGCTCTGTTGCGGTCCTTCGAGAGGGTCTCGACCCTCTTCTTCGCATCCTTCTGACCTTTCTCGATAACGGAAAGCTCGGAGACCAGGGACCGAAGCTCGCTCTCGAGCGGAGCGACCACCTTTCTCCGCTCTCTCGCAAGTTCGAAAAGGGCCTCCCTTGCTCCGGAAATGGTCTGGAGTCCATTCATCAGGGCCTCAGCGCCCGAGAGCTTCGAGATCACCGACCGTAGGTTACTTTCTGAAAGGAAGGGGTCCTCGCTGGCAAGGAACATGACAGCTTCCCCCTGGAAGAGGAGATATGGCAGGATGTTCGGGGACAGGTTCTCCGGATATCCGTCCAGGGGGACCTCCTTTCGTCCTTTGCGGCACATTATCCCGTGGCTCTCCACTCCGTCCTCGAGACCTCTGTAAGCCGTGTAGCTATCTCTGTTCCATACGAAGTCGACCTCAACCTTCATCCGGGCCGCCCCTTTGCCGGAACGGTTCCAGTTCAAAAGGTCCCTTCCCATCGGATCTATCTCCGACATCCATGGGTCAAGGGATCCTCTCTCACCGAAAAGACACCAGTGGACCGCAAGGAGCATGTGGGTCTTTCCCGTCCCGTTCTTTCCGGTGACCAGGGTGAGGCCGTCCGTCAGCTCGAGGATGTTCGGACCATCATGAGGGCCAAAACCATCGATGGAGATCCGGTCGATCTCAAGAGCGGGAATTACCCCCTCCGGCAGTGAAATAGCCCTGAGGTCCGAGATCGGAAGCTCGAGGAGGATCTTCGCAAGCTCGGACGGACCGATCTTCCATTCACCGGAGAATATACCGGCGAGGTTCGATCCCCTGGGTCCTGCTCCCGCACCGTCAACCATCGGATGGGCATGGAAACCGCCCGATAAAAACTTGTCCGGCGACCGGTTCATTCGTTGTTCAGAAAAGAGTATCTTTCCGGATGCGCGCTGACCTCCGTCAGGAAATCCCGAAGTTTTTCCAGTGTCTCCGGATGGAGCGAATGCTCCACCTCGCATGCATCCTCGTCGGCAATATCCTCCGGAACCCCGAGCATCTGAAGGAAGGTCTTGATAAGTTTGTGCCTCCCGTCCACCTCGATCCCGACCTTCTCGCCCTCCTGCGTGAGGGTGACGCCGCCGTATTTCTCGTAGTTCACCAGCCCCCTGTCGCTGAGCCTTCCGAACATCTCCGTAACGGTGGCGGCAGAGCAGTTGAGGTGCTTGGCGATATCGCCAACACGGGCGTATCCTTTCTTCCTGACGATGTGAAGGATCGCCTCCAGGTAATCCTCTTCTCTGTGAGTCGTCATCGATCGATGTCAAGGTATTATGCAATGATAAAGGTTCCTTTCATGGCAATCAACAGCAAGTTTTATCAATGACCATACATAAGTATGGTCCATGTGGCATGGACCTCTGGAGAAGATGGACGATCACCGGTACAGAATACCGGCAAGCTACAGGGAGGACATGAGGAGGGAGGGTATCCTCTTCACGTCCGAGGAGATGCTTCCGAGCATCCTTTCTGACGAAGCGTGCGAGCAGATAGCCAATGTCGCCACCCTTCCGGGCCTTGCCGGGCCTTCGATGGCGATGCCGGATGTCCACTGGGGATACGGATTCCCCATCGGCGGTGTCGCCGCCACCCTCTACGACGAGGGAGGCGTTGTCTCGCCGGGAGGCGTCGGTTTCGACATCAACTGCGGGGTCAGGCTCCTTTCGACCTCCCTAACCGAGGATGAGGTCCGACCCAGGGTAAAGGAGCTGACGGAGGCCATGTTCCGCAATGTACCGTCCGGAATAGGCTCCAAGGCCAGGATCCGCGTCGGAGCCCGTGAGCTCGATGAGATACTCTCATCCGGTGCGAAGTGGGCGGTCGCCAATGGATATGGTTACAAGCGCGACCTCGACCATATGGAGGAGAACGGAGGCATGGAGGATGCGGACCCGGACGAGGTGTCCGAAAAGGCCAAGAAACGCGGTATGCCCCAGGTCGGTTCTCTTGGCGCCGGGAACCATTTTCTCGAGGTACAGAGGGTGGACGAGATATTCGACCCCGAGACCGCGAAGGGAATGGGGGTCCGCGAGGTCGGCCAGATAATGGTGATGGTCCACACCGGGTCGAGAGGCCTGGGATATCAGGTATGCTCCGACCAGGTCAGGTCCCTGGAGAACCTCTACCACGGACAAGGAAAGAGCTACCACAGCGATAAGTTCGGCATAACGATCCCGGACAGGCAGCTTGTGGCAGCCCCTCTCGGTTCAAAGGAGGCCGACGCTTATTTGGGGGCCATGAGGTCGGCGGCCAATTACGCATGGGCCAACCGACAGCTCATCACCCACTGGACCAGGGAGTCGTTCTCCTCGGTCCTGGGAAAGGAGGTTTCTGAACTCGAGATCGACCTCGTATACGACATAGCACACAATATCGCAAAGGTCGAGGAGCATCAGGTCGAGGGCAGGAGGAGGAAGGTCTGCGTCCACAGGAAGGGAGCCACCAGGGCCTTCGGCCCCGGTCATCCCGAGATCCCAGCGGACTACGGCGATCTTGGTCAGCCGGTGCTGATCCCCGGCGACATGGGAACGGCATCCTACCTGCTGGCGGGGACAGAAGCCGCAATGGACCTGACCTTCGGCTCGACCTGCCACGGGGCAGGCAGGGTCCTTTCCCGGTCGAAGGCCGTCAAGAGCTTCAGGCCGGACGGGATAGTCAAGGAACTGGCGAAGAAAGGGATACACGTCAGGGCCGCTTCTCCGAAGGTTTTATCGGAAGAGGCCCCCCAGGCCTACAAGGACATCGACCAGGTGATAGAGGTTGCCCACGGCTCGGGCATATCGAGAAAGATCGCAAGGATGACCCCCATCGCCGTGGTAAAGGGGTGACCTCATTTTCGGAAGAGAACCACCCTGTTCGTGTTCGTCCCACGTCTGTTGTTCGAGACCCCCCAGATGTTGGAGGTCTTCGTGAATACCTGTTCGTTGACGAGCACACCGAGGCATTTGAAGCCAGCCTCGAGCCCGAGGGGGGCGATGGTCTCATCAAGATTGATCTTCCGATTGCGGACCTCTCCCACCTCGAAGGCAACATGGCCTCCCTCCCTTGTCACCCTGTAAAGTTCATTAAAAACAGATCCCATCTCACTGGCCCAGGCCTCGAGGGAGGCGGGTGCTGTGATCCTTTCGTCGACCTCTTTCGGGTCTATCCCGTTGAACCAGCATCTGAGCCAGTTGTCCTGGGAATACTGCACGATATTGAGGAATGGAGGCGAGGTGACAGTGAGTTCGACCCCCCCCCCGTCCACGTCGGAAAGGTCGCCCGCAGGGAGTTCGAGGAACCTTGCTGTCACTGATCCCTCGCGCAGTTTTTCGCGGTCGTCTTCCGAGACTCCTCTGAGGAGGCTTCGGGTCTTTCTGGTAATGAGCTTAGAAACATCACGGTAATCAGGGACCTGAACGAGTTTCTTGTTGATGAGCTTCTGTCTCTCGGGGGAGACGGCCTGGTTGGGGGGGAGCGTATACACGGAGAAGAACCCGCCGGAGTGCCCCGTCAGTCTGTTCGTGGCGACCATCCTGAGCCACCTGTCGATATGGTCTTCGCTCCCGTCCTTTGACCTGTCCTCGAGATACCTCCTGAGAGAGAGGATCTCCCTCAAAGTATCCTCGTGGTAGAACATTGAGAGGTCAGGTCCGTTTGTTTCGCCGTCCTCTTTGAGGCCGATGGAGGCAAGTCTGCTCTTGACCTCATCCATGGTGGGAGGCTCCAGCCTTGGTCTGGTGAGGATCATGCTAAGCGGATTGACGTCGTTAGAGATCACCCTCCTCCCGAGAAGGGCGGCCTCGACCACGGTCGTCCCCCTCCCGCTGAAGGGATCGAGGACAACATCGGATGCTTTGGACATTCTCTCTATGAAGAACCTCGGGAGCTGGGGTTTGAAGCAGGCCCGGTACGAGATCTCGTGGATCGAGGAGCCCTGCCTCTGCCTGGGGGTCCAGAACTCGTTAACGTACCTCGTCAGCATCGATCCGCCCGCACCGAACGTCTCCGTTCTGGTCGGACCTCCGGTCCTGCCGTCCTCCTCGAACCGGAACCTTTCCAATTGGTCCACTATGCCGGGACTCCCTGCCATCGGGTCGAAAAGGTCATGGTCGTATTAATATCAAATGGGGGCTTCCCCGAAGCCGCTACCAAAGTTTGAAATAACGAATATCCTGTTCAATGGCGCACCGGGTGGATGATCATGGAAAAAGAGCTTCAGGACCTTGGATCGAGGGACCCTTCGGACAGCATGGAAGGCATCATGGAAGCGGTTGGCAGGGTCCTCAAGCATGTTGAGAACGACCCCGGGAGCGAGTTCACCAACGAGGCTCTTGCCCTGATATCCAGGCAGGAGGAGAGAGCCAGGGAATACTACATGCGTCCATTCGACAGCGATGATATCTACAACTCCCTCGTTCAGCTTCACCAGGACCGGGGCGAGACCGAGATGGCTGAAAGGTACCGCAGGTGCCTTGACCTCCGGCAGGCCAGGAAGTGGACCATAATCGGAGATTCCTACGCGCTCATCGGTCTCAACTCGAGAGCCGTCAAGTTCCTGAAAAGGGCCCTTTTCTTCGGTCCTACGGAGGACCTCGTCGATGAGGTTCAGAAGGCCCATGACAAGGCATTGAAGAGGGTGGTGAAGGCGGAGGCCGAGATAGAGACCCTGCTCGTCAAGCTCGGCAAGGACCCCACCAATCCCAAGAATGTTGCGAAGGCACTGTCCCACCTTATCGACCTTGACCGTCTCGATGAGGCCGAGAAAATGATCAAGGGCCTCCCTGCCAACCTTTCCGGGGACCCCGAGGTCCTTTACAGGAGGGGATGCATACTGTTCGGGTCCGATGATTTCGAGAATGCAAAGGAAGTCTTTGCGAATGTCCTCGTGTCGACCCCCAATTCGACCAATGCCAAGAGAGCGTTCAACCTGGCAGAGGAGATGATCAAGGGTATAAACTGACCTTGATAATGACCTTGTCGAGGTCAACCCTTCGTGGCGGCGGATTTCGCCTGGTAGGAAGCCCTTTTCGCAAGGAGTATCGATTTCTTGTATTCGCGCAGTGAGAAGGAGTCCTTTGCACTGTTATAGGTCTTGTAAGCCTGAGTTACGTTCCCGCCCATCTTCTTTCTCGTGAGGATCTCCACATGAGCGTTGTTCAGTTCATCGAAGGCCTTGTCCCTGAGGGACTGCTGGTCAAGTTCCGATATCATGATCCTTGAAAGTGTGATCATCTGCCGGCCCTTGTCGAACTCATCCTTCTCAAGATGCTCCTTCGCTTTGGTGAAGAGCACCCTTGCCTTGGTAACGTCCGTTCCTTTCTGGCCGAGCTCGTCAAGACGAAGGGAGACGTCCCTTAGCATCTCCTCGCCCTGCATGGACCTGAACACGTACAGGAACTGCTTGATATTTGCCAGGTCCAGTTTCTCGACGTTGACCCTTGCTTCCTCTCCCTTTGCCTTCGCCGCCTTGAACTTCTTCTCCATGAACAGCTCCCGGGCGTCGTCCAGCTTTCCCTCGGCCGGGGCCAGTTTGGTGGATATGCCCGAGAAATTGTCCTTCAGATAGTGGATCATGGCATCCACGAACTCGATGGTCTCCAGGGCGGTCTCCCTCATGTTCCTTCTGACTATGTCCTTGACGGACTGCCGAACGGACCTGATGAGCTTCTCCGCGTTCTCTATCCTTCCCTCCGATAGTGTGGCATCGGCCCTGGACAGCAGATTCTCCGCATAGGTGACGTTCGATCCGAGCGTCTTCAGCCTGGTAAGCATCTGTTTGACCTGATCGATCTCGCCGGCGAGCATCTGCCCGGTCTCGCTCTTTTTAAGGGCCTCGATGCCTTCGAAGATCTGGTTGGCGAGCCTGTCAGCCTCCTCGTAATCCTTTGCCCTGAACTTCTCCCCCGCCTCCTTGATCTTTCCCGGTATCGACGGGTCCTCGAGGCCGCGGTCGAGGATCTCCTGATAGCTCTTCCTGGCATCGGTTATGCGCTTCTTGGCCAGGTTGGGGAGGTATGGTCTGGATTTCTTGTCAATGACCTTGCCCAGCTTTTCCACGGATGATCTGATCTTCTCGATGTCCATACTGTCCGAATGGAACATTTCATCGATGTCCTTGATAAGGCCTGATACCTTCTTGGATCCCTTCATGCCGACAGCCTTGAGGTCGTCATAGGTTCGCTTCGAATGGGCGAACATCTCCTTCTCGGAATCCAATTCCTGAAGCGTCCGCAGCTCTTCTCCAAGCTCGAGGATCGAGCTGAACTTGGCGACGGCCTTGTCGTCCTTTCCGCCCCTGTGAAGCTCCATGCCCTCGTGGTAGATCTTCAGGAGGTCCTCAATATCTGTTCCCTTGGACGCCAGCTCGTCCAGGTAAGACTGTATCTGGGTGATGTAACCCTCGGCGGTCGCGCTCTGGAATGTGTTGATCTTGGCGTTCGCACCGATCTGTGCGACCTCTATCCACGATAGCGCCTCCTCCATTTCCCCGTCCCTTGCAAGCTCGTCCCCCTTCCTCACAAGCTCCTCCTCGTCGTCCACGGGGATACCCATGGTCCTGAGTTCGGAGAGGGACTTTCTCAGCTCTTCCTGTTTCCGTGCATACTCTGCGAAGTCGTGGTCCTTGAAGACCTTTTTAAGCATCTCATTGGCCGTGTCGATCTTTTCCTGGGCTGACTGCATGTCCCCGAGCTCGAATTGCTCTATCGCTCGGGACATGACGGTCTGGACCTCGGTGACGTCGAGTCCCTTCGAAGTGGCGTCGACCACCCTTGCCCTCAGGTCCGCAAGGTCCTTTTGGACCTTCTGCACCATGTAGGGCCCCTGGTTCCTTTGCAGAAGTTCCGTCAGCTTCAGGTTGATACGCTCACAGGCATCCAGGTCGCCTTTTCTGAGGGCCTCCTTGAGCTGGATGATGAGCTCGTTCTCGTAGGTCGTGTCCACTCCCATCTCGTTCAGGTTCTTGAGTAGGATCTCGGCTGTCTGGATGGAGCTCTCGATGAGGTTCTTTTTCATCGCCACCCTCTTATCGTTCAGGCCTTTCTTTATGCCCTCCAGAACATGCTCTGCCTGGTCGAAGTCGCCCTTTGTCAGGAGCTCGCCGGCAAAGTGAAAGAGCTTCCTCTCCTCCATCACGTTGATGTTCTCCCCCTCGCAGACCATAAGCAGTGTCCTGACCTCGTCATAGTAGGTCTGGACGATATCCCTGCGTTTGCTGTGTTCCTTGTTGTCCACCGCCGATTCCAGGAACTTCATCACCTTCGACATGAGCCTATGGGATACTTCGAAGTCCCCTCTCTCATAGGCATCCTTCGCCATGTTGATATTGTCCCGGGAAAGATCGATCTCACCGTCCATCCCGGACACCGACCCGAGGATATCCTCCACGGCCGTCAGGTTGGACTGGTACTGGTTCTGGTAGAAGTTATCCCTCTTGAGATTGAAGCGGTCCTGCGCTCTCTCGATCTGCTCCATGGCCATGTCGTACTCCTCGTTCTGGAACAGGTCTTCGGCCTCTTCCAGCATGCCCCTTACATCATCAAGCTCAAGACCCTCATCCAGGGCCGAGCCGAGTTGTTTCTTGACGTCCACGAGTGTATCTGGTATCGTGAGCGATATGTGTGTCTTGAACATCTCATCGGAGATCTCCATCGCCTTGTTCAGGTTGCCCATGGTGGAGTAGAGGTCTCCCTCGGCCATGGTGTCGTTTGCCAGGTCGAGGTACTTCTTGACATCCCTGGTGTCCAGGCCCATGACCTCGAGCCTACCGACCTTCTTCAGCGCCTCCTCCATGTCCCTTGGGACCCTCTCTCTCATGAACCCGTCCCTTGATTGTCCTATCTGCTCTCGAATGTCAAGGGTCAGAGAGTAGGCCTTCTCGTACTCCTCGTTCATGAACTGCCTTTCCGCCTCGATCAGGAGCGTCTCCACCTCAAGGGTGTTAACCCCCATGTCGGACAGGTTAGATATCTCCTGCTTGAGCTTCTTGATGGAATCCATGGCGCTCTCGGAGTAGTACTGGTTCCTCTCCGACATCACCGTCTCCCTGGCCTTGTTCACGACCTCGCTGACCTCGTCGAACTTCTCCTGCTTGAAGAGTTTCTCCGCTTCGGCCATCAGATCGGAGGCATCGGAAATGTCAAGCCCCAGTTCGTCGGATTCCCCGATGTAACCCTTCAGGTCATCGATATCGCTCATCAGGGTCTCCTTTTTCTTTTCCTTCCACCTGTTCCGGATCTCGTTCTCGACCTTGATCGCGAGGACGTCAGCTTCCTTTGTCTCCCCTTCCTTCAGAAGCTCTTTCGCTCTCTTCAGCTCATCTTCCATTGTGGAGACATCGACCCCCGCGCGGGCCGCCTCTTCGAACAGGAAGTCAGCGGAGTCTATCCTCTCCTCGGCTTCATCCTGGAGGAATCCGTTCTCGATGGTATCGATCTCGTTCCTGAGACCCCGGAGGACCTCGCCGGAAACGAGATAGTTGCGCTCGCGGTGGTATTTACCCGCCTCATCCAGACGGGTCTGCATCTTGGATATCTCGACCTTCTCCTTTGCCAGCTTCTCGATGGATGTCTGGATCTCCGAGGCCCAGGAGTCGTAGTTCTCCCTGAAATATCCAGATAGCTCTTCGTCCATTTCGTTCCTGATGCCCTCCATCCTGCTCTGGTAATCCTTCTCGTTGATCTCGGGTATGGAGCCAGCCATGTCATCGAACATGTTCTCTATCCGTCCGAACCTTTCCGGGGGAACGTTAAGCGTCTCCATTAGTCCAATGAAACTTGTGCGCTGCCTTTCGAGACCATCCATTCTGACCTCGACCATACGGTCCTTTATCTTGTCCTCGACAGCGCTGACCCTGTCCACTATCTCCGGCTCCTTCACTTCATCGGATAGGAAGAGCCTCTCTATCTCGCTGATCTCCTCTTTTAGCTCCTCGAGTTCGAGGTTCTCGTTAAGGAGGGTTTCGTACTGGCTCAGGAAGGAGCCGTAACGCTCGGCTACGTTCACGAGCTTCTCCTCTCCCTCCGTCTGACCGATCATTGCCTCCGCCAGTGAGAGATATTCCATGGCCTCGCTGATGTCCTTGTTCTCGAATGCCAGGTTAACGGACTGCTGGAGTTCCTGGACCTTCTTCCGGTTCTCTTCCGAATGGATCCGGTCGATGTTCTCATCCAGGGCTGCCATTCTCTCCTTGACCTGGCCCTCGAAGTTCTCGAAGAGAACATCCTTTATCCCTGACAGGAGGGTGGTGCTCTCCTCCATGTATTTACGCGGGGAGAGCCTGGTCTGGCTCTTTTTCAGTCTTTCCGCTTTCTTCCTCTCCTCTCCCATGTCAAGAAGCGATCCGTACTCGTCTATGAGCTCTTCGGCCTCGAGGATATTGACGCTCCCCTTTCGCCGGAAGTACTCCTTCTCCGCCCTGGAGAGGTTCTTGCTCAGCCTGTTGATCGTTGTCTGCGCTTCCGAGAATTTTCCAGGTTCCAGCGTCTCGAGCTTCTTCAATTCCCTGTGCATCCCTTCGGGTTCGATGCCGAACTTGCGGAACTCCTCCATCGTGTCCATGAGGGAGCTGACCTCGTCCTGGATCGCTTTGAACCTGTCCCGGGATATCTCGTCACCCATTTCGTGCTGTATCGTCGTGTACAGAAGGTTCGAGTAGACGAGGCTCTCATCGAAATCCTTCTCTTCGAGGAACTTCACGAGCTTCTTGAAGAATTTCTTCGGCTGCCCCATCTTCTTGGGGGGCGCTCTGAGTTCCTGGTACGCATCAAGGGCCTTGTCGGAGACCTCCCAGCCCTCAGGAAGGGTTATCTCCGGGAACTTGGAGAAAAGGCCGTCCAGGTCCGACCGGATCTCTTTCAGGATCGAGAAAGCGTCCGTATGCTCCCCTTTCTTCAATAATTTCTTGACCTGATCGATCTTCTTCTTGACAAGCGTTCGGTCGAGCCCCTTATCTTTCATCAGTTTGAGGCCCTTCTCGCTGAAGTTGATCCCGTATGCGACCCTGGCATCCAGCCACTTGTTGTAGGTGGAGTCCATCTTCTCCTTGAGCCTGTTCCTGAGTTCTTCGGCTTCATCCTTGCCGGATTTCAAGGCCTTGGACAGGGTGGTGATGTCCTTTCTCAGGCCGGCAACGGACAGTCCCAGGTTCGTGAAAAGAACGTAGCGGTCCTCCTCCTCCACGACCGAGCCGATCTCCTTTGTCTCCTTTTTTACCTTTGGCTCAGGTCGTTTCTTTCCTATCCCTTTCCCCTTCTTGCTCTTCGAAGACCCCATTTCAAATCCACCCTTTTTGACCGTCAGATGACCGTGAAATCCGTCCCCTTCGAATCCATTTTATGCTAAATACGTACATTCTTATTTATTATAGTGCTCCCCTGATTATTTGTTTGGGAAACAGATATGAGGTCTCACCCCCGACCGAAGAGGGCCCAGATCCCTCTCCTTTTCTTCTTCCTTTCCTCGTGATGGTTCCTCTTTGGTGCACCTTCCTTAGAGGTCTTGTCCTTGCCTTCCTTCTCCTCACTCTCAGGTTCAGAGCTTCCCTTCTTTTCAGACTTGCCTTTGGACTTGATCTCTTCTACACCCTCCGTCGTCGATTCCAGCTCATCCACCTCCTCGAACTGGTCTTCCTCCTCTTCCTCCTCGGGGGTATATCTTATGAGCTCGATCTCGTGTGCTTCCTCCAATGTGTCATCTTCGACCTCTTCGACCACGATCTCCTCCTTCATCACCGGTCTTGTCGGAGGTGGTGGCACATCCTTGCCGCGAGCCCTCTTTTCCAGTTCGAACTTCCGTCTCTTCAGCTTGTCCTCCAGCTGAAGCACGTTAGCGATCTTGGAAGTGAGGTCGGGTGAGGTCGGGATCTTCCCTTCCTCGAGTTTCTGAGGCTCTTTTGAACCTCTGTCCTTCATTTCCTTCTTCGGGGCTTGTTCTATTCCGCCCAGCATTTGCTTGATCGTCATTTCCTGGGGTGGTTTGGTCTGAGCAGGTTCGCGAGGCGGGGGTCTTTCAGGGACGTTGGGTGGCGGCCCCCCTTCCTTCCGCTGGACCGGTTTGGAACCTGGAGCTGGCCCCGGTCCCTGGCCGTCCAGCTCGGAAAGGAGTTCATCCTTCATCTTCAGAAGGTCGACCTGGATCGTCTCGTGCTCCTTCAGCCACTGTTTCTGGCCTTTTTCCTTATCCTCGCCCTGATCGTTCATGTCGCATCTTCACCTTGCTCATTCGAATATGGGACCAAGTACGCAAAGCTTTCCCATCCTGAGGTCCAGCGCGTGTAATTCCATGGAGTGCTCGCAGGCCCTCATCTTCTCGACCTGTATGAACCTTGAGAGCCTTCCCTGCCTTCTTTTCAGGCCGAGATAGATGATCCCGTCACCGAGAAAACCCTCGTTCCCGAGAAGGTTCGATTCCCCATCCTGCGATCTCTCCATGACTATGAAGCTGTAAAGGTTGAGGTCCCGCAGGAGCTGGAAGAAGTGGTACATCTTCTTTCTCATGTTCTCCTCACCGTCCATGAGTGAATAGAGCGCCCCTAGCGAGTCGAGTGCGAAGCAGGTGAACTGTTCTCCCTTGATCTTCTTGAAATGTCTCAGCATCTTCTCCAGGAACCTGAGATAGTCCAGATCCTCCTGGTCCTCCCGGATGTCGGTGAAATCGGTGATCTGCATGTTCATGGAGAGCTGTATGCCGAGGCTCTCCATGTTTGACAAGTGTGAGGATACCGATTCCTCCAGCGTCGTGTACACCCCGAACTCCCCGCTGTGGTCCAGATAGCTTGTCAGGAGTGAGTAGATGAAGCTGGATTTCATGGAACCCGGAGGCCCCGTGACCAGAACGACCTTCGGCCTCTTGATGTCGTTTCGGAAAACCTTGTCAAGTCCAGTCACAGTGTTGTGGAACAATGTGGTCAACCCCCGATCTTTCAAACAATACGATGTCTACCTGGTTCGAATGATGGTCTCTTGATTTAACCGTTCCGATGATATTATTTGTAAACGACAATGAAATCCTGCCTGTTCGACACGTTGAAATAAGGGGATACCGTACTCGTTCCGTGGGAAAATGGTCTGCACGGTCCTAATGGGAACCCAGTGGGGTGACGAGGGCAAGGGAAAGATCACGGATATCCTTGCCGAGGAAGCTGACGCCGTAGTGAGGTATCAGGGTGGGAACAATGCAGGCCACACCATCGTGGTCGGTGAAAGGACCTTCAAGCTCCATCTCGTTCCTTCAGGGGTCATAAGGGGAGACATGATGGCCGTGATCGGTGACGGTACCGTGGTCGACCCGTGGGTCCTCAAGAAAGAGCTCGATTATCTGAGAGATGCAGGGATCAACACCGCTGGGGTCGTGATCTCGGACCGGGCCCACATCATTATGCCATATCACAAGATGCTTGACGGACTTCAGGAAGCGGCCCGCGGAGACAGCAAGAAGGTCGGAACGACCGGCCGCGGGATCGGACCCTGTTATCAGGACAAGGCCGGCAGGGTCGGGATAAGGGCGGGGGACCTGAAATATCCCGCTCTTCTGAAGGATAAGGTTGGAACCGGGGTTCGAAGCGCTCTACTGGCCGGAAAGACGCTGGGGGTCGACATTGAACTGGACGAAGAGCAGGTTTTTTCTGAGCTTATGGAGGTGGGTGAGATCCTACTTCCTCATATCAGAGATGCCCCCCTTCTGCTATCGGGACTCATGGAGCAGGGTAAGAACATCCTTCTGGAAGGGGCCCAGGGAACCTTCCTTGACATCGACAGAGGTACATACCCGTTCGTCACATCATCGTCGTGCACTGCAGGATATGCTTCGGCGGGTTCAGGGATCGGACCCCTCGACATCGATAAGGTCATGGGTGTGGTCAAGGCCTACACGACCCGGGTTGGAGAGGGGCCATTCCCGACGGAACTCAGGAACAATCTCGGTAAGCTGATCCAGGAGCGCGGCCACGAGTTCGGGACGACGACCGAAAGACCGCGAAGATGCGGTTGGCTGGACCTTGTTATGGTCCGCTCCTCTGTCGAATGGAACTCGATCACGGACCTCGCACTCACCAAGGCGGACGTACTTTCCGGCATTGATCCTCTGATGGTATGCACGGAGTACCGGATCCCGACGGAGGAAGCGGAGAGGCATGGCCTGGGGACCACCTTGAGGTATTTCCCATCCCACCTCGAGCTTCTGGCCAGGGCCACTCCCGTATACATGAAGGTCCAGGGGTGGAAGGACATGACCGAAGCCGAATGGGAGCTTGTCAAGGAGACCGGTGAGGTCCCAAAGAGGCTTATGGACTACATCAGGCTCATCGAGCGGGAGGTCAATGCGAACGTTTCCATTCTTTCCTTTGGAAAGGGAAGGGAGCAGACCATGGACCTGAGTGGAGATTTCCTATGAGCTCGGAGGAGAGATATCTCAGACAGCGCACGATGATCGTCCATGACCTCTTTGACCGCGGGGACATAAGGTCGCAGCAGGTGAAGGAGGCCATGATGTCGGTCCCGCGGGAACATTTTGTTCCTCTCATCCTGAAATTGGAGGCATATCTGGACCGACCTCTCCCGATCGGACACGGGCAGACCATTTCCGCCCCCCACATGGTCGCTATAATGGCAGATGAGATGGATGCCTGTCCCGGACAGAAGGTCCTGGAGATAGGGACAGGGTCGGGATATCATGCCGCAGTGGTTTCCAGACTGGTCCTTCCGGGAGGCCATGTTTATACTGTCGAGAGGGTGAGACCGCTTGTCAAGTTCGCGGAAGGCAACCTGGCAAAGGCCGGGATCGACAATGTCACGGTCATGGAAGGTGACGGGTCCATCGGACTTCCCGAACATGCTCCGTACGACCGGATATACTACACATGCGCGGCACCGGACGTTCCAGAAAAGGTGATCGAACAGCTGGCCGAAGGGGGGTCCATACTCGCTGTCGTGGGTCCCCGGAACGGTGTTCAGAGGCTTTTGAGGATGAAGAAAGCAGGGGGGAGCATGACAACAGAGAGTCTCACCCACTGTGTTTTCGTTCCTTTGATCGGAGAACTGGGATACTGACGGTCAGCTGATGGTGAATGGCTTCCCGTGGCCCGGAATGAACCTGTCCGCCATCCTCAAGATCGTCCGCCTGCTAGACATAAGGAGGTCCTTGTCCACGGCGAAGGGGTCTTCAAGGAACAGCAGCGAGGAGTAATCCGTCCTTTGCTCCTGGTCGTTCTCCCACCAGAAAAGGTCCCCGCACAAGGCTAGCCTTTCCTTGGGGGTCTTGACGATGAGAGAGGCATGATCGAGCGAGTGTCCCGGCGTCGATACGATCTCGATGTCCGTTCCCGGGATCCGGCCGTCGTGGGGGATAATGCTCGTACCGCGGTACATCCATTGTCCGTCGATGATCGTGGCATCGGGGAACAGTTTGATATTGAGGGAATGGTCGATGTGCGAATGGGTCAGGAAGATCATGCTGATCTCCTCGGGCCATACGGAGCGAACTTCCATGATCTCGAGGAGTTTTGGATGATTTCCGGGATCGACGACGATCCTGATCTTCCCCTCGGTTACCAGGATAGTGTTAGGGACAGCGGTCCACCCCTCCCCTTCCCTGCTAGCGCTTCCCTCGTTGAGAATTCGAACCTCCGCCATCTTACCGATATCGAAGCTGTGGTTAATTATAATTTTTCAGTGAGGAGCCGCACTTCATACAGGGCTAGGGGAGCTTGTTGACCGATGGCACCGCTTCGAACCTTCCGTTACGGTACTCGAGGTCGAGGACGGACAGTAGAGGAAAGCCGAGTTCCTCTGCAAGTCTATCCCTTCCGTCCCCCATCTTGTTGAAGAGAAATATAGCCCGGACTATCTTCCATTCTGACCTTGATACGGCCTCGGAGACCGCTTTCAATGTTCCCCCGGTCGAAAGAACGTCGTCGAGGAGCACTGCCCTTCCTCCGCATCGAGGCAGGTTAAGATGGAGTTCCGAGGAGGAATACCCGGTCATCTGGTCGGTCCCGATCTCCCCTTCAAGACCGTACTTCCTCTTCCTGATGATCGAATAGGGCTTGGAGACCCTGGATGAGACCGCCGTGGTGATCGGTATTCCCATGGATTCCACCGTCAGAAGCATGTCATATCCATCCGGCTCAGGAACCAGTTCGATGACGGGTCCTGATGCCGCTGACAGAAGTTCGGGACCTATCTCGGGTATGCCGTCCGAGAGGGGATGGACAAAGTAGTTGTACTCCCCGATACGGACGATCGGTATGTCCCGGAAGGACTCGATCAGCACTTTCATGTCCCGGTCCATTATTTCACCCCTGCCCGCGGTCCTTATATGCTCCCATCTAAATAAGTAAGGTGCTCAGAGGTAGGCTGGAAGTCTTGTCAATATGCCCCTGACAGTTTCCCACCTTGAGCGTGCGTCGGTCAGTATATCCCTGAAGTCCAGGGTCGCTTCCGTCACCCCGTTGGCATAGTTATCCACCGTGATCAGGCCAGCGACCGGAAGGTCAACCTCTATACAGAGACCTGCCTCTGAGGCGAAGTTCATCCCGACGTAATCCCCGAAGGTCGCGAGCATCCTCACCTCCGCCATCGTCTCGAGCCTCGGGCCCATGGTCTGAATGTAGACTCCCCCTTCCCGGAAAGGCATGTCCGCCTCCCGGGAAGAAAGCGAAAGCCCCCTTCTGAGCTTCTCATTCAGGATCGGTGTGGCGTGGTGGATGGAATCGTCGAAGAAGGTCTGGATCCTTGTCATGTCGATGAAATCCTCCGGGACGGCCAAGGTGGGGGCCCGAATGTCGGACCTCAGGGCTCCGGAGGAGCAGATGGATATGACGGCATTGACCCCCATATCCTTCAACGCCCATACGTTCGCCCGGTGGTTGACCATGTGGGGGGGAATGCTCGGGGGAATGCCGTGCCTTGCAATGAGATGGAAACGGGTATTCCCGTCATCCCACTTGAAAACGGGTGACGAAGGTGCACCGAACTCCGTTCCGATGGTCTCACCTCCTTCGAGTTCGGGAGGATGCACCGACCCTGTTAAAACTCCTATGTTCATCCGATGGACATCGATTCAGGACAACAAATGGTTTTCGTTATGTTTGCTCGAACATGTTGCTGCCGTTGTCCTGCGGGTAGAACTTTGCGGATTTTCGGTCTCTGAGATAGGAGACAACACCGGCCCTGATGAGGTTCTTCACGTGATAGTTCACCACCTGTCTCGAGACTCCTATCATCCGGCCGATCTCCTCCATGGTGACACCGGGGTTCTCCAGTATTATATTGAAGATCTCCTCCTGCTTGGAGACGTTCTTCTTGAGCTTTGAGATGTTTACGTTGGAGGGATAGTAGCGTTTGTAGATACCGTCGTACATGGACTTTATGAACCCTGATTGTTCGAGGACCCTCAGATGATACGCCAGCGTGCCGTTGTTCAGGTCCAGGTTCCTCTTGATCGATGAGTAATGGTCTCCAGGGTTCGCGATGATGTAACCTCTTATGAGACCCCTGACCTCATGGTTGAGGATGTCCTTCTTGCTCAGCTTGGAGTAGATGCTCGATCCCACGGTGAACATTATCACCATCCCCACTTCGGTGAAGCCGAAGAAGATCATGGCGGCAAGTATGATGCTTGCAGCGCCCCCGAACAGCAGCCATGGAGCATCATTGTCTCTGGAGGGATGGGGTACGATATCCGGAAAGTCATCATCATCGGGTGGATCGATAATATCATCATCGTCATCGTCACCAACATCATCATCCCCGGTTATGGGAGGGGGGATCGGGGGTTCGGGTGTCGTAAGCTTCACGTATGTGATCGGAGAATATTCCTCGCCGTCGTAGGCCTTTATGAATATGAACGCACTCCCGGAGGGCATGTCGGGGAAGTCGATTATAAGGGACCAGCTTTCAAAACCCCAGGCTCTTTTCCATTCCCCGTCGCCTATGCGGTATTCGACGATCCCGTTCAGAGAGTCGGGGTCGCGGATATGCCCGTTCAGGAGCCATCCCCTGTTCACCAGAAGGTCCTTGCCGTCCAGGAAGATCTCGGGAACATCGTTAACGGGTAGGACCTCAACCTCCAGCCTGTCCATTAGGTTGGTGTTCTCACCCGTCATTTCCAGCATCAGGGTGAACTCACCGTAGAGGTCGCCTCTGGGATGAAGGTAAAGGATCGGCTCGCTTGCGGTCCCCCGGATATAGGCTTCCAGCAAGGGGCTTGGCGAGAATACGTTGAAGGTGTATTCGGCGAGGTTCGTGTCAGGGTCCAGGAACCAGCCCGCAAGCGGGATCCTGGAAGGGGTGTCCTGATCTTCCATCAGGATCACCGAACCCGGGTTCCTGCCGAGGGTCGGTGTCGATTCTATGTTTATTACGTTGACCTTCACGACCCCAAGAACCGGTTCATTCTCTTCGGATCCGTCGGAGGCCAATATCTCCAACCTGTAGCTTCCGCCCGTTCCGGTGATCGGGGAGTATATCCTTAGAACACCTTCTTCCGAGCTTAATTCCGTATCATCCCTGAGGGAAACCGGCTGGGGATTAGTTATCCTGAAAGAGAAATCCAGGTCGTCGCCGTCGGGATCGGAGAAGAAACCGTTCTCTCCCGAGAGTTTGAGGAGGAATTCCTCGCCCTCGATCATCGTGATCTCATCGACAATTCCCGTGATAACTGGCGGGTCCTGGGTCGGTTCCACGACCAGGGTGATGGGTTCCGTCTGGATGGTATTTCTCAGGTCGGACACGGTGATCGCAAATAGGAACTCGCCGTTGAGGTCGGGGAACCTGAAGGGCTGCGCGACGAGGTTCCCGTTCCTGTCGAAGAAGAGCATGTTGGGCGGGATCTCCGGTCCGGGGACGACGCCGACTTCGAGTTTCTGAGTGGGCAGATTGTCGTCGGTTATGTGGTCCCTAATGTTGAATATACTTGCGCCGGGTGCTCCCTCCTGGACCGTAATGGTCCTGGGGAGCGTGTCCAGAACCCTTGGGGGTGAATCGTAGGTTACTTCGACCGGCCCTATCCTGACGGTCCCCGATGATGTCGACCGAACTGTGAGTGGTATGTTATCAAGGTTGGAGATATCGATAACCTTCTGGAGCGCGGGTCTGAACATCTGGGAGTTGGAGGCGTCTATCGAGGCATCGTAATCCACATCGAGTTCGCTTAATGATAGGAAACCGTCAAAACCCCCGATCTCGAGGTCATAGCGCAGAAGGACGTTGCCTGAGGCCGAGGTCTTTCTGGACCTCTCATCTTTCAGGACGATGAAGGGTTCGATATCGGCTGTTGCATGGTATCTGTCGCCAAGGTCGAGGTCAAGCTGGACCTCGCCTCCGACGGAAAGTATGGAGATGTCCTTGCCCTGTGACCATCTCGCGTTTCCTGTATAGAGGTAGGAATCCCGGGAGATCGTGGCTATCTTGTACCTCCCCTGGACCTTTGCAAGCATTGTCACGGATGAATAGGATGACGCCCTCCTCCATACGTGATCAGCGCCAGCCTCCTCGCTGGGAAGAACGTGGTAAAGTCCATCCTGGGTCGATATGTATAGAAGACCTTCCAGCCCGCTGTATATCGTCCCGTTCCCGTAATCGGAGCGGGGGAGCGCTCTTGGTCTTCCGTCCGTATTGTTCAGGCCGATCCAGTTCATGGACAGGCTCCCGTACTGGTCCAGGAAAAGGACAGCGATCCTTTTATGCTGGCCGAGGGTGATGTAGACCTCATCCCTTCCGTCCCCGTCCAGATCCACCACGGCAGGCGTCCCTTGGCTCCCGTAGGAGATCATGCTGTCCTCAAGGGACAGGACCTCGCGGCCGTCCTCCATGTTGGATTCGCAGTAAGTAATGTTCCGATCGGAGCCGATCTCTGGGAAAAGGACCAGGTCCCTGTCACCGTCCCCGTCCATGTCTGCTTCCGCAATGGCGCTTCCCTCGATGGAGGAATCGAGCCTTTCCTCCAAGGTGATATCCCCGCTGGTGTCGAGGACCGCCTTGAGGATCCTTCCCGACGGGCCCGTCAGGACGTTAAGTGTGTTCGTGATGGGGTCATAGCAATACCCTGAGGAATTTGGAGGGAGTCCGGAGGATAGGTTCGCCCATTCCATGTCCGTCGGATCGTTCCCTATGAGGACCTCGACGGAGCCCAGCCCGTTCGCTGTCCTGGAAAATACAATTCCGTTCTTTCCACCATCTGGTCCTTTCATGAACGTAAGGGTGGTCAGACCGTCCATGTCATCTGCAACGGAGATCCTTGCTGTGCTGTTGTTGGTCTCCGTATCCACAGCATAGATAGTGCCGTCCCGGTCATCGTAATATATTAGCTCAAGCAGACCGTCATCATCGATGTCCCCCGCATCCATCGCCTCTACGGGGATCAGCGTCCGGTCCATCCTGAATGTCTTCTCCAATCCTTCGACCTCGGGTGTGGGCGGCGAAGATACCTTCATACGGGCTGTATGGACATACGCCTCCTCGGGAAGGTATAGAGAGTAGATCATCCCGGTCCCGTCCAAGCGGTCCCTTATGACCCTTCTCCCCGTGATGAACGAGTCCTGGAGGCCGAACCTCCCCTCCTCGCCTCCGCCGAAGTTCCATTCGGCCCTTTCGTCCGATCCCACATCTACGAAGATGGTCTCAGGTCCCGCCATCCCCGGGATGGTGGATATCATGAGGCTGGATGTTAGAACGGGTCCGCTGTTGGGAAGGTAGATCGCAACGCTCGGGTCCCTTCCCCCTCCCTCGGGGAATTCAAGGTCGAAGAACTCTCCCCTGTTGTTCCCTTTGGATAGCTCCTCGGTGGTGGAACCCTCTGTCTGGCCCGGGATCAAAGCAAGGATCGAAATTGTCATAAAAAGCGCTAATCCGATCGAGAGCAGGGGATGTAGCGGTTCCTTCAAAGCTGTCATCCTTCTCGTGTTTTACTTGTTTTCATGATATTTGTTTTTATCTGTACATTTTTTTCGGGCCATTGGGAAATGGGCTATAAGATATCTTATACCGATTTGATTTTGGCGAAGCAACTGTTAAGTAATCAACCCCGGGATGAAACGGGGCGAAGTGGTGCGGAACATGAATGAAGACTTCATGAGGATCGGGACCGGGATACCGGGTCTTGATGATATGTTGGAGGGAGGCTTTCCCTTCCCGTCGACCATACTTCTGGCCGGAGGGACAGGAACCGGGAAGACCACATTCTGCCTTCAGTTCCTTTTCGAGGGGGCCCGGAGAGGTGAGAAGGGCCTTTACCTGACGACGCTGTCCGAGCCCACCACATGGATGCTCAGGTTCACTTCGAGGTTCAATTTCGTCGACAGGTCGTTCATAGGAAACGAGATCGCCTACTTCGACCTCGGACCGTATTTCAAGTCGAAGTATCCGGAGGAGGACCGGTATGAGACGTTGAAGAGGGTGATCGAGGACAAGATCGTCGAGCTCATGCCCCAGAGGATCGTGATAGACCCGATCACATCGGTCAACGGCATCCTCAGGGATTCCTACAGGGAGTTCCTGTTCGATCTGTCCCAGTCCCTGAAAAACTGGCAGGCGGTCACGCTCATGACGGGAGAATCGACGCAGAACGAACCCTATCCGATAGAACCGGCTTACACTGCGGACGGGATAGTCATCCTCTACAATCATGAGCATCCCGACGGGAGGAGGAGGTATGTCGAGGTCCTCAAGATGAGGGGGACCGACCACATGACGGGCAGGCATATCTCTGACATATCCGCGGACGGGATCTCCGTCCAGGTAGGTTTCAAATGAGGTGCTGCGAATGGACGAGAACACTATACCACCGAAACTTGCGGAATACATGGAGCTTCTCTCACCGAATTCGAGGTACGTCCTCTCATTCTCGCCTTTCTTCGTCAATCATCTCTCCGTTTCACTCGTGTCCCACCTGGTCACCAACACTAAAAAAAGGATCCTCTACGTCTGCATTGGCCGCCCGCATATCTTCATCCAGAAGATGCTTCAAAACCGTGGCGTACCAATAAGGAACATCTATTTCATGGACATGGTCCTCGGGGTTGCAAGAAGACCCCGGTCTCCCGACGAGGGAGGCCTTTTCTTCCCCGATGACGGCTCAAGCGTGGAGTTCCAGAGCCTGTACAAGATCTTCAAGGTGGACCAGGAGGTGGACCGTCTTTCCCTGGACGAGATCGACCTGGTGGTCTTCGATAACATCTCCGAGCTCAGGACCTATAATAACGACGACAGGGTCCGGTCCATGGTGGAGCTTTTGACAGGCATCTGGGAAAAGGCGGGGAAGGGGCTCTTCATTCTCCACATCAACAACAGGCCGAACGACGGTATATCGGAACTCTCCTCCGAGGTCGGCCTTGAAATGGTGAACGTGCCAAATGATGTTTTCAAGTGAGAAAACAGGATTTTTTCATATTTAGTTCAATGTATGCCCTACAAATCTTTTATATCCGTACCCCTCCATTTGGAACCATAGCGGCCATTAGGGAGGGTCGTGTCCATGTCGGGAAGGTCATCGTCAGATCGAAAGGTTCCCTGTTTCCTATCCATGGCACTCTCTCTGCTCATGTTGACGATGACCGTGCTCCTTCCGGTCCTTTCAAGTTCCCAGGGGGCGACGGTCATCGAGTTCGGAGATGGAGTGGAGGAGAGCCTTGAGGACAGGGACCAAAACGGCCGTGCCGAATACCTCGTGATCAACGTCACGGCCAATGTGTACGAACCGGGCAGTTACGGCCTGCACGGAACCATAGGTGGGGACCGGATCGCCGCGAACTTCGGTCCTGAGGCCCTGGAGGTCGGAGCCCACGAGCTGCAGCTGAAGTTCTCAGGGGGCGACATCTCGCTCTACGATGTGAGCGGCCACTACCAGATACAGCTGGAGCTGTACTCGCAGGATTCATCGGTGGATACGGTGGTAAAACAGATCGTGACAGCCGAAACCTACGACCCGGATGATTTCGAGGCTCCCCAGGGAACCGGGAAAGTGTCCGTCAGGTCAGAGGGGGACAGGGTCTACATTGTCGGGTGGCCTCTGACGATATCCGTCAACCACACTTACCCCCAGTTGACGTTCTACTATACTGCGGATGAAGGGAAAGGTTCCAGTTCTTCCCTGACCTATACCACGATCATCGCCTTCGATGATTCCGACGGCGACGGTGTTTGGGAGCCGGAGGAGGACGAGAAGAAGTACGAGGGCGACCTGACGAAGGTGGACTGGGATCTTGATCTCGATGTGAAGAACGGGATCGAGATATCGCTCTACGGCGTGGTCCAGCTTAGGCTTGTCGGGACCGCTACGATCGCGGCCTGGGCGAAGGTCACGTTCCGGCTGACATCCACCCTCCTGATCGAAACATACGAATCCCAGAAGTTCGACATAGACATCGATCTATGGCAACCCCTTGATGCATCCCACCTTGCGGTGCTCCACACCATGAAGGATGACACCGGGGACAGGACGATCGAATCCGGACCTTCGGACGGTCAGGACCCGGACGCATCCCTCCTGCGGGTGGTGGATAAAAAGGGAAGGACCCAGAACATCTACTCCTGGACGGACGAGATAGTAATTGGCTATTCCTCCCTGGACACCGGTTCCGAGGCGGTCACCTGGTTCAACCTGGACAATGGGGAGGCGGACATCTGGTTCTCCTATCCGCTCCTGGGGGACATCCAGGTCATCCATCATGACCCGACCGTGGGGATGGACCCGGACAACATCCCCGAGGAGGAGGTCAAGGACGAGTTCATCACGAACAGCGTCCTGATAATGCTCGGGGGACTCGTCCTCGGGATCCTCGTGGTGGGGGCCACGCTCTATTCGAGAAAGGCTGCGGCCTCCCGAAGAAAGGGGGGTGATATCTAAATGGAGTTCCTTGACGCGGCCGCCGCGCTGAAGGACGTCCTGGTGGGCCTCCTGATAGTACTTTCCCTTGCCCTCACCATCATCGGCTGGCTCTCCTACAGGAGGACCGGAAATCCGAAGGTGAGGATGGTAACCATTGCCTTCATCCTTTTCCTGATGAAGGGGGTCTTCCTCGCAGTGGGGTTGTACTTCACCGACCTCGTAAGGGTTCCCAGGGGATTCGCAGGTTCCTTCGACCTAATGATGGTATTGGACGTGCTGGTCCTTCTGACCTTGTACCTGGCTTTGTTCAGGAAGGGCAGGTCCTGAGGGTTCTGGTGATCCCCCGATGAAGGAAGACCCTCTTCAGCTGGATACCCGGAAGCAGATCTACGATCTCATAGAGAGCTCGCCGGGTATCCATTTCAGGGAGATATCCAGGCGCCTGGATATACCCATGGGTGTTGTGGAATACCACATAAACTACATGCTGAAGAGGGATATGATAGTCGCCCGGATGGAAGGCCGTTACAAGCGATACTACACCGAGGGGAAGATAGGCTCGAAGGAGAAATCGGTCCTCGCTTTTCTAAGGAAGGACATTCCGAGAGCCGTCATAATGCACCTCATGCTCAATCCCGGAGCAAGGCACAGGGACCTGAAATCCGAACTCGGGATATCAGGCTCCACGCTGACCTTCCACCTCAAGAAGATGATAAAGAAGGGTATAGTCCTCGAGGAAGGGGAGGGGGGCTCCAGCGGTTACAGGGTGGCCGACCCTGATACGGTCTCCAGGACCCTGATAATCTACAAAAAATCGTTCATGGACGACCTTGTGGACTCCTTCACCGAGACCTGGATGGAGATGGAGTTCTGATCAGGCCCGGGAGATCAGCTTGCCGTTTGCCTTGACGATGGAGTCCCTGGACATCCTGAGCAGTTTCTGGAATGTCTGCCAGTTCGCATCGTCCCAGTAAGGGGAGTCTAGAGGGTCCCTCTCGATGGAGGAGAGACAGTCTCGGACCATGTTCCTGACCGGACCCTCGTCGGAATACAGCAGTTTAAAAATGGAGCGGTAGGTGCTCGGACCGACCTTGATCCCTCTGAGCGATGCTTTTGGGTCGCCATCGACCTTGAATACCATCTCCCAGGGAAAAGGAAGTTCCACGCTCTTCAGCTTCAGCTCGGCACCGTTCTCCCTGAAGGTCTTGTAGAAAGCCTCCCCGACATCGGTGAGATTGAACCTGTCCAGCCCGGAGGCCGGGTCCTTGAGGTTTCCTTCGAGGAGGCCGTCGTAGGAGATCACGGGGCGGACGTGCACCGGGATCAGCCAGACCGTCTCCATGTCTTCATCACCACCTTTCCCTCAGGTCGATCCCGACAGTGGCCATCTCCACCTTCGGGACGGCCAGGGACCACCTCTTGTGACGGCTCCTCTTCACGGCCTCGATGATCTGGAGTACCTTCTCGGTAGTGATGGGGGGTTCGAATCCTGCCCGGTCCATCTCCTCGACGGTCGTCGTTGTGTAATCGATGCTGTCGGCGATCGTTTCGGGGTCCACGTCCCGGATGTGACCGAAGAGGACCTGGTCGAGGACGGGATAGGGGGCCCTGAGCTCACCTTCGTCGGTCTGGCCTTCGACCAGACCGGCGGAAGGGGGTTTTTCGATTATCTCACCGGGAACCCCGATCTCCGCCGCCAATGTCCGGGCCTGGGTCTTGTAAAGGTCCCCGATGGGATAGATGTCTGCGCCTCCGTCGCCGTATTTGGTGAAATATCCGAGGAGGAGCTCTGTCTTGTTGGATGTTCCCACAACGAGGCCGTTCATGAGATTGGACTTAGCGTAGAGCAGTGTCATTCTTATCCTTGCCTGGACGTTCCCCTTCGCCATCCCCTCAAGATGGAACGGTACCGAGTCGACCATCGTGGTGATATCGATCTCTTCCATATTCGTTCCGAAGACATCCGATGCAAGGACCGCAAACTCCCTGTCCCGGGTTCCGAGATCGCCGTATGGAAGGAAGAAGGCCTTTACCCTGTCCTTTCCCAGCGCATCAACTGTGAGTCCGAGGACGAGGGCGGAGTCCAGACCCCCGGACAGCCCGATGATCGCGGTGCTGGCTCCCGCCTCATCGAACCTCTCCCTGATGAACTGGACGATGATGGTCCTGCTTTGCGGGTCCAGTCTGGGAACGAGGTCCTTCATCAATGTCCCGTATTTTACTGGTGATATTCATTGTTTTGTATTTCTGAATTCAAAACCCTGGAAATATTGACAAAAAATCAATATACCCATGCACCCACTTTCCATTCAGGGATAGGCTTGCCGAACTATCAGATCGAGAACGTAATGGCATCATCGAACCTCAACTCCAAGCTGAACCTCAAGGACGTTGCGGATAGACTGGACGATTCAGAGTACAATCCCGACAACTTCCCCGGAGTGATATGGCGCCCGAGGAACTCATACGCCGTCGTCGTCATAATGCAGGACGGGAAGATGATGTGCACCAATGTGAGGTCCCTTCAGGAGGTCGAATCGCTCTTCAAGAAGCTGACCAAGAAGCTTGAGGAATCGGGCGTGATCACCCCGCGCATAACCTGTCCCAGCTGCAACGCCGTCGTCGATTCCGAGGACGTCGTCTGCATAGAATGCGGTTTCCTTCTACAACAATAGGTGGTCGGATTGGGTCACGAACTCCTTTTCAAGCTGGGGGACGACCCCCTTGCAGAGCTCGCTGAGATGGACCAGTTCTATCAATGGTCCGCCAGGATCTGGAAGCTCCAGCACCTTTTCGAGAAGAAGAGCTCCTTGAACAAATGGCTGCTCGTCGCGTTCATAGTTCTTTTATTGGTTTCGGCCGGACTGATCGGTGCTTTCTTGTATCTGGCATTTTTCTGATAATTATCACTGGAACAGGGGCCTTACGACCCTCTCAACGTCTTTTCTGTACTTTTCCGGACATGACACCATGAGGCACCAGGGAATAGGAGGGCGTCTTTGAAGCGCTCTTGCGAGAGGCGATATCCGGGATAGTATCTCCGGCCGGTCCCCGAGGACCTTGATGTCCGTCCTCCTGAGCCTGGGTTCGGAAAGCGTGAGGCTCGGGTCCGGAACGTCGACGATCACCGAGCCCTCCGGAAGGGAGACCTTCCTCTCGATCTCCCTCTCGAGCCTCGAGGAGGCCCTGTCCCCGGCCAGCTCCTTGACAATGTCTCTCAGTCTCAGCGCCTCATCATCCTCCCCCGAGATGATCTCGGACTCGAGGCGGAAGGCGGATTTGTAGAGCTTCCTGTAGGTCAGCCTGGTTGCGAGCTCCCCGCAAAGTCCCGGCCTCTCCCTCATATAGCGGAGAGCCTCCCCGTCCGACATCCTCCAGAGGGAGCTCAACTCCTCGTCGGAAAGGCTGTCCCCCGCCCTGCAGAGCATGGATTCGGCGATCCTGGCCGTCTTGTGGAAGTAGACGGAGCTGTACATCAGGCTCCTCGCGACGAGCATCCCCTCGAGCGAGGAGATCCCCCTCTTTTCCACCATCACCTCTCCATGGAAGAGCGTCGTTGTTGCTATGATGCGGTCGAGGTCGATTATGCCGTAGGCCACGCCCGTGTAGTGGGAATCCCTCAGAAGAAAATCCAGCTGGTCGGCGTCCAGGGCGGAATGGATTATCTGGTAAAGATAGTGCTTCGATGCGAAAAAGGACTGCTCTCCCTGCACATCGAGGACCTCCTGCCCCTCATGGGCTGGGGAGGATTCCTGACAGATGAGGGACGAGACCTCCTTAGTTTCGAGGCCGTGTCCTTCGAGGAGTTCTGGTAGGAGAGGACCCCTCTCGATACCTACGCTGTCCCAGAACCCGTCGTCCCAGTGGTCCATGGACCCGTTGATCATGTCCCTTGTGATCTCCATATGGTCCTTTCCGATCCTGTCGTAGAAGATCTTCTCCATCGTATGGGAGAACGGCCCATGGCCGATGTCATGGAGGAGGCCGGCTGTTGAGACCAGCGACCTCTCGTGGTTCTCGAGACCCAGGGCTCCGGCCAGCAGTCCGGCCACGTGGCCCACGCCGAAGGAGTGCTCGTACCTGGTATGGTGCGCTCCGGGGAAGACCAGATAAGCGAGCCCCAGCTGCCTTATCTGGTTGAGCCTGTTGATCTCCGGGGTGGAGGCCAGATCGAGGAGAGGGCCTGATATCTTGATGGTCCCGTGGACGGGATCGTTTATGATCTTGTGATCGCTCATCACCACCGTATCACCCTTGTTTCATAAACTGTTTTGGACAGCGGCTAGCTTGCCATGTTAAGAGCCGGGGCCGTGCTTCGATTTCAATGTGAACGAAAAACAATATAATGGTCCTTGGAGGATGTTTCCGGCGGGGTAGGACTTGGAGAAGAGACCGATCGCTGCAGCCGCGATCTTCATATTGCTTCTTGCCGGAGGTCTTTTGGTCCCTCATTATCGCGAAGGCCACGGAGTTCATGACATGGATGCCCGGGTCGAGATCGGCGGCATGGACACCTTTCAGCTTGCCTTGACACCCGGTCAGAGGTCCAACCGACCGATAGTCCTTGAACCTGTTGCCGATAGGTCGGTCTTTGTGGACGAATGGCTCAACCTCACGTTCGCAGCGGTCGATCCCGATGATGATGAACCATACTTTGAGGTGTATTCGGTCCCTGAGATCGATCTCTCTCTGGACAATTCCTCCGGTGAGTTCAGCTATCTCGCGGTTCCGGAGGATGTCGGTGTGGTCATGATCACCGTGACGGTGACCGATAACAACGGTTCGATCGATCAGGACGAGTTCCGGATGGAGGTGCAATTCCGCAACTATCCGCCCGAGGTCGAGCCCATACCAACCATCACGACGGTCCCGGGGGCAAGGAAGATCCACCAGCTGAGGTTCTCCGATCCCAACGGCGACAAGGTGACCGTCAAGATCGAGTCAACGGAGACACCGTTCTCGATCACCATCAACAACTACTACCAGCTCTCATTCATGGCTAACAGGGGACAGGATGGGGATTACGGGGTAGTGCTGAACTTCAGCGACAACAACGGGACCTTTACCCTGCTAGGCTTTCGGATAATCATTCTTCCTGAGAACAGGCCCCCCGAGATCCTCCCCATAATGGACCAGACCCTGGAGTTCGGCCAGGAGCTCGTTCTCCAGGTCATGGTTATCGAGGATGATCCGGATGTGCTCACATTCTCGATCAGGTATTCCGGTGAGGGAGAGGCGACCATAAATGAGAGCGGATGGTTGAGGATAGTGCCCTTCAGGGCGGATATCGGGAACAGGACCGTTATCGTCGAGGTTGACGATAACAACGGGTCCGTCGTATCCGAATCGTTCTATCTGTATACCTATATTGTGAACCACCCACCGGTCGTCCCCGGGCAGATGGTGATACGGGTCGAGGCGGGAGACATTTTAACCGCATACTTCGATGTTGACGATCCCGATGGGGAAATGGTCTACGTCTTCCCCAATGAGAGCCAGCCGGAATGGGCCTTCATCCACGAGCCCTCTCTAATGATGGTCTTGACCCCGGAGCGCAATGACATCGGAACCCACCGGTTCACCATCCGTTTCATGGACGATGAGTTCGAAGGGGACAACATGGAGGTCGTCATCATTGTCCAAGGGACCTCATTCCCGGAATGGTCATATCCGGAGACCTACGAGATGATGGAAAGGGAGACGGTCACATTCGATCTCGATATCGGTTATTCAAAGAACGGCACTCCATGGCATATGGTCAGCGGTCTGAAGGATTTCATGTCCCTGAAAGATACCAAGCTGAGGATATCCCCTCTCGATGGTAACAGCGGAGAGCATGTCCTTTGGATATCCTACGGTATCACGAACGGGACCGATGCAGAGCCCCGGGAACTGCGGATCGTCGTACATAGGAACTTGTCGGGATTCTGGCACGTGGCAGGTCTGGAGCCTGATAAGGAAAGCTACGTTGTCGGCGATACCATAGTAGCAACGTGCGATTGGGGAGGTTACGAGGCCCCCATAACCCTCCGATGGGAATGGGTGGTGGAGGATTCGGTCTATTCGTACGGAACCGGCACCTACTCCACCGTTACCGTAAATTTCACTGGCAACTGGCACTTGTATCTGTATCTCGAAGGGGTGGAGACACCACTGTTCGCAAAGGATTTCCAGGTGAAGAAGGCCGAGGATGACGGCAAGGTCATCACATGGGGCATGTTGCTTGTTTCAGCAGGGGTCCTTCTCGTGGCGGCGGCAGTATTGGTGTTTGGATACATAACCACCAGGAAGCTCATGAAAAAGTACAGGGAAGCCATGGAGCCCCCTGTTCAGGAAGAGATCGTACTTCCCCAGGGCTTCCGTTCCCCTCCCCTTCTGAATGCTGAAATGCCGCCTCAATTCGTCGGATACAGTGGCAATGATTATACGGAAGGTGGCGGATTAACCCCGCATGATCCCTCTGACGTACGAGGAGAAGAAGGTCCTCAAGAGAGCGCTCAAGCAGGATTCGGGCAAGGGTGACCTGACTGCCTGTATTTTCGACGGTGATACAGGGACGGCAAGGATCATAGCCGAGGAGGACTGCGTCCTGTCCGGTATGGAAGCACTTCAGTACATATTCGAATGGGCCGGAGCCACCATCGAGTTCTCCGAGGGGGCCCTTTCGGGGTCCATCTGCGGTAAGGGGGAGGTTATCGCAACGGTCAAAGGGCCTATCGAGGCCCTGTTCAGGGCTGAAAGGATAGCACTCAACACCATCTCACGGATGTCCGGGATCGCAACGGTCTCGAGGAAGGCCTCCGATATCGCCGGGAAAGCGTCCCCCGGCACTCGAGTGGCAGGGACAAGGAAGACCACACCCATGTTTGCAGTGTTCGAGAAGAGGGCCCTGGCGGACGGGGGCGCTCTCCCGCATCGACCGGACCTTTCCTCAATGGCCATGCTCAAGGACAACCATCTGGCAGCGCTAGGCGGAGGTCCGGATGCTGTACTTTTCGGCGTGGAAATGCTCCGGGAGAGGTACGGTCCCTACGTCAAGATCGAGGTGGAGGTCGAGGACATCCCCTCCGGAATGGCTGCGATCGATGCCGGAGCCGATATCATAATGCTCGACAACTTCGCTCATGAAGGACTGTCAAAGGCCGCAAGGGAGTTCAGGAGATATGCGGAGGAGCAGGGAAGGGAGATCACGCTCGAAGCTTCCGGCGGTATCACCCTGGAGAACCTCGAGCTCTATGCTCCCCATGTCGATGTGGCGAGCATGGGGGTGCTGACCTATGGAGCGCAGGTGATCAGCTTCAAGATGGAATACGTACCCTGAGTGAAGGTCTGGTGAAAAATGGCCCTGCAATAATTAACCTTCAGTCCTTTCCTCTCTCCCCGAAAAACCTCTTGAAACCCCAGAAGCCGAAATTTTCCCAGTCCCTCCCAACGATGGCATCTTTTATGAACTTTATCGGAATCTTTATATTCCCACTTTTTCAGCAGTGACCAAATCCTTGGTAGAACACGACCCGGGCCGGCCTCCAAGAAGCTCTCGAAAGTCTCTTTTAATACTAGCCTATACACTTCCTCGACCTTCGCAGGTTCCATACCATGAAGGAGTGAAGCCGATGGACGGGCAGGGATCCGCTGAGATAGAAAGAAAATGGCAGAAGAGATGGGCCGAGAGCGACGTTTTCAGACCCGTCGGACCGGGTGGCCCATCCGGGAAGAAATTCTTCCTGATCTTCGCCTACCCGGGGATATCGGGCTATCTCCACGTGGGCCACATGAGGGGCTTCACCTACTCCGATGTCTTCACCAGGTTCAAGAGGGTCACGGGACACGATGTCCTTTTCCCGGTCGGTTTCCATGCTTCCGGCATCCCGGCGATCTCCCTGGCGAAAAGGCTTGAGAGGAAGGATGAGAGGACCATAGAGTACATGATCCGCAACGGCTGCCCCAAGGATGTGGTCGGAGAGCTCGGGGACGTGAACAAGCTCATCGACTTCTTCTCCAACGTCTACATAGAGGAATACTGGAAGAAATTCGGGTTCGGGATGGATTTCAGCAGGTGCATGTCCACGACCTCCCCCGGCTACAACAGGTTCATAACTTGGCAGTTCCACAAGCTTCACGAGAAAGGGCTCCTGATCACGAAGCCCCATTACGCTCCCTTCTGCCCCACCTGCGGTCCGGTGGCGGTGGACACCTCCATGACGGACATCGCCCAGGGGGGCAGCGCCGAGGTCCTGGAGTTCACGGCACTTAAGTTCAGGCTCTCCGACGGCACCGTTCTTCCAGCAGCAACCCTGAGGCCGGAGACCGTCTTCGGGGTCACCAACATGTGGCTCCACCCCGAGGTCGAGTATGTAAAGGCGAAGGTGGAATACGAGACATGGCTCGTCTCCCCCGAGGCCTTCGAGAAACTGAAATACCAGATGGAGGGAAGGGGCGAGGTCGAGAGGGTCGGGACCGTCAAAGGCTCAGAACTGATAGGCCAGGACTGCAGGACCCCTGTTGGGATCGAAGTGCCGATCCTTCCCGGAAGGTTCGTGGATCCGAAGGTCGCGACCGGCGTCGTCATGTCCGTGCCCGCGCACGCACCCTTCGACTGGGTGGCCCTCAAGGACGTCCAGAAAGAAATGGAAGAGGGGGTGAACCCCTTCGGTCTCGATGTTGATAGGGTGCGGTCATTGATCCCGATCACGCTGATCCAGGCAAGGAAGGAGTTCACGGAGGACCCTGCCGGAAAGCTGTGCATCGATATGGGCATAACCTCCCAAGACGAGGATGAAAAACTTGACGAGGCCACCAAAGCCATCTACAAGGAAGAGTTCCATTCCGGCGTCCTGATGGACAACTGCCAGGACTACGCCGGCCTCCGTGTCTCCCAGATAAAGGACACCCTGAGGGTGGACTTCATGGACATGGGGCTCGCGGATGTCTTCTACGAGTTCTCCGAGCCGGTCGTGTGCAGGTCCGGAGACGATGTCGTGGTCAAGAGGATCCCCGACCAGTGGTTCATCAAGTATTCCGACGAGGAGTGGACCGAGAAGTCAAAGGCATGGTCCCGGGAGATGAACATACTCCCCGAGGAATACAAGAGGGACATGCCTGCCGTCCTCGATTGGTTCGGGGACAGGGCCTGCATCAGAAAGGGCTCATGGCTCGGGACTGAGTTCCCCTACAAGAAGGGTTGGATAATCGAGCCTATCTCGGATTCGACGCTCTATCCCACATACTACATAGTATCGAAATATCTCAACGACGGCTCCCTGAAGCTTGATTGGATGGATGATGCCTTCTTCGACTACGTTTACAACGGCGAGGGGGACATATCCGGCCTGGATAATGAGAGGAAAGAGCTGATCGAAAGGATCAGAAGGGACTTCCTCTACTGGTATCCCCTTGATGTGAACCTCAGCGGGAAGGAGCACAAGACGGTGCATTTTCCCGTTTTCCTGATGAACCACGTCGCTCTGCTGAACAAGGACCACTGGGCCAGGGGGATCTTCGTCCACTGGTGGGTGACCATGTCAGGCGGGGACAAGATCTCCAAGACCAAGGGGGGGGCGGAACCGATCCCCGAAGCTATCCGCAAGTACGGCGTCGACGCCATGAGGCTCTACTACTGCCACGTAGGCTCCACCAGCATGGACGTGGAGTGGATGGAGGAGACCGTTTCCCATTACAAGGCCAGGATGAAGAGGATCTCGGAGCAGATCGACGAGCTTTTCAACGTGGACTACCACGAGAGCACGGGCATAGATCCATGGATGATGTCGAGGATGGAGCTTCGGGTCAAGGAGACCACCGAGTTCCTCGAAAGCGGGAAGCTCCGGGAAGCTTCGAACGTCGTCTATTTCACGGTCCCCAATGATATCAGATGGTATCTTAAAAGGGGAGGCGCCAACAGGGAGGTCCTCCAGGAGACCATGGACATCTGGACGAGGATGCTCCAGCCCTTCACTCCGCACCTTGCGGAGGAGATATGGGAGCGGATGGGGAAGGAAGGCTTCGTATCGACGACCCCCTGGCCCGAGTATGATGAGAGCAAGGTGGATGCGACCGCCCTCAAAACGGAGGAGTACGTCACGACGCTCCTCGAGGACCTGCGCAACATCCAGAAGATGACCGGGATCCAGGAGCCGAAAAGGATCCTCCTCTACACGGCCTCCGACTGGAAGTGGAAGGTGCTCGAAACCCTGTTCGACATGGTGGACCAGGGGGACGGAAGGCTGAACCCAGGCGATGTCATCAAGAAGCTTATCTCGGACCCCGATCTTTCAGAGTACAGGTCCGTCATCCCGAAGATGGTCGGGAGGCTTGCCAAGGACGTAGTTAAGATGGGGGAGGAGGAAAGGGACCGCTTCAGGGTCCTGAGGGACGAGAACGGGATCCTCGGAGGGGTGGTTTCCTTCTTCTCCGGCGAACTCTCCTGCGAGGTCAGGGTGTTCTCCGAGGACGACGAGGAGAAGGACGATCCAACGGGCAAATCGAAATCTTCTGCCCCTCTGAAACCAGCGATCTTCATGGAGTAGTCCGGACCTTTTCAGGGTTCTTTCGATAATCTTTTAATCGATACCCTTATAGTTCCAGCTGGAAAAGGGAAGGGTCTTTCATGGATATGAAGAGAGAAGGGAAGTACCTGCTTATCTTCGGTATGCTTGCCATCATCATTGCGGGGGGGCTCGCGGTAATGTACCTGCTGTCCCGGGTCGATGAAAGTGGGGGGGAAGCCCCGTCATATGAGTTCGAATCCTCCATAGATGCCCTGAACAACACGCTGACGATGATCGAGCCAAACCGGACCGTGAACTGGAACGAATATCTTGTCGTGGTCAACGGTACCTTCGTGATGAGGAGGTCCCAGATAGCGGTCCCCGGCATATCGACGGTCTTCCGGGACCCGGATTGGGACCCGCGGTTCGGATGCTGCTACGATGTGGAGGTGTTGGAGAAGGGAGGGGGAAAGAAGTTGTGGAACAGCACGGTCGAGGCGAATTGACCGGGATAACGGGCAGTGCTCCCATGCTAATGATTTTCTGGAATTTCAAGAGAGTTTTTAAATGATATCGGTTTTCTATTGTGAATGCTCCGATGAGGAGGGCATGGGATGGAATCAAAGACCATACTGATGTTAACGATCATTTTCGCATTGGTTTTCTCAACTGCATACATTGCCGATATCGGATCCGGTGAGGGCGATGTGCACATACAGAAGCTGTACGGCGTCGTCTATGAGAAATCGGGAACCAGGGCAGCCGGCGAGCCGGTTCCGGGGGCCGAGGTATACATCGAGCAGGAACCTGTCACGGACCCCCGGTCCCAGAAGAATTCCACGGTAACGGGGGATGACGGGTCCTACGAGATCTACCTTCCCAACGGGACATACAAGGTCACGGTGAAGAAGGCTGGTTACGAGACCTTCACGACGGAGATCGTGATAAAGGCGGGAGAAGACCTTAACAAGGACCTGGTCCTGGTCAAGAAAGGGGAATCGCTCGGTGTGGAGATGTCCTGCGAGGGGACGACGAAGGAACTGAAACCAGGCGAGACCTGCACCTTCCGCGTCAGGATCCGCAACACAGGCATCAAGACCGATTCCTACAAGGTGGACATATCCGGTGAGAACCGGGAATGGGCAAGTCTGGGGGCTCCGATGCTTACAAGGAGCAGTGGTGGTCCTTATTCACAAAGCACCTCGAACATGGAGGATGACGGTATTGCGGATATGGATGTGAATATCACAGTTCCCGAGGACGCGGAGCCCGGTGACTACGAATTCACACTGAAGGTCACATCTACCAGCGACGCAACGGTCGAGGATGAGATCAACATCACCGTGAAGGTCGTCCCGGATGCAGCGGCGGACGATGATGAGAGCACTCCGGGTCCCGGGATCCTGATGGTCTCAATATCAGTTGTGCTGGTGTCTCTGATCGCCCTTGTAAGACGGAGCAAGCGGGATCATTGATCTCCGGCAATCGAATTATATTCGGGCTCTATTATCCGACCGCATGATCAAAGGGATCATATTCGATTTCGGGAACGTCATCCGGACCTTCGACCGGATGGTTTTCATCCAAAGACTGGCGAGTTTCTCGCCCTTTTCGGAGGACGAGCTTTTCAGCAGAATATTCCGCCAGAGCAACCTGCTCGCTGATTACGAGACCGGGAAACTATCCTCCATTGAGTTCTATAACGGAGTTAGGGAGGTCAGCGAGCATGATATGGGGGTCGAGGAGTTCAGGGACGCCTTCGTCGACATATTCACCCCGATCCCCGAGACCGCCGATCTCATCAGGGGGCTCGATGGAAGATACAAGCTCGCCCTGCTTTCGAACACCAACGAGTGGCACCATGAGCACGGGATAAGGGAGGTCGATATCTACCCGTTGTTCGATGCGGTCACGGTGTCCTACCTGGTCGGAGCGAAGAAACCCGACGAGAGTATCTATCTCGACTGCCTGGGAAAACTTGGTTTCCAGCCTGAGGAGTGCATCTACATCGACGACATCAAGGAATATGCAGACAAGGCCTCCGAACTCGGTATGAAAGGTCATTGGTACAAAGATCATTGTGGTTTGATCGAATTCATGTCCGGTGAGGGCATCGATGTATAGGCCGGATCGATCTCACTACAATCTGCCGTATTTTTTATGAGCCGCCTCGGCGGTCAGGATATCGAACACATAGATGCATCTTTCTTCCTTTTCGATCCGGTAGAAGGCCCGATAGTCTCCGATCCTCATCCTGTAGACCACATCCGACGCTCCCTGGATCAGCTTCTTGTCACCCCTTCCCTGACCAGGATAGGGCTCCTTCAGCTCCTTGAGGGATGCCTTTATGGTGTCCTCCAGATTCGGAGGGATGTCCCTTAAAAGCTCGGGAAGGACAAGTACTTTAAAGGTCTTCGATATCAACGAAATCACCCTTCCTCTCCTCCACCACTTTCCTGCTGTATGCAACCAGGTGTTCCTTGTTGTGTTCCCTGATAAGTCTATCTATCACGCTGTCGTAATCATCACCCAGGTTCCCGAGCTCCTTGAGGGTGTCCCTGGTCTCCACTCGGATCCTTATCGTGGTCGTTTCGGACATATAGCAAGTATGTTTGTGTATAATACTTATACATTATTATACGTATATAATGTAAAGAAGAATTTAGGTAAGATGATAAAAAAGATGGGCCCCCTGCGACTCCGGGCAAGGGGCCCGGGGGATATTTGGCGGATTATACCTCGTTCATAAGGGGATAGTAGTCCACTCCGTTGTGGGGCAGGTTCGTGTCGCCGACACCGTCGTGGTTCGTGTCCTCACCCTCGTAGTCGCTCCAGTAGTTCCCTTCACCGTAACCGTCATCCCATGTGTTGTCTGCCGCGGAGCTGCCGGTATTGAAGATCCCTGTATTGCCGATGATGTTGTTATGATGCAGGATGTTGTCCGATGAACCATATCTGAAATTGAATGCAACGTCATTGTAGCGTATGTTGTTACAGCACACCGTGTTTTCGTTCGAGCGCTGAAATTTGATACCCACTTTATTGTAGTAGATCTTGTTTTCCATCACCAGATTGTCATAAGAATCGAAATTGAGCCATATGCCCTGTCCCGAGAAGTATGAGATCTTGTTGCTTTTTATTATACAGCCTGTTTGGTCCCAGTAAATGAATATCCCCCCCCATCCATCCGTCATCTCATTGGCAATTATGTAATTGTTCGATGACACCGAGGTTATTGCCTCGCTCACCATATCGAATTCGCAGTTCAAAACCGTGTTAAATTCACCATCAGCAAGTGTGACGCCCATCCAAGATTCTGGACCGATAAAGGAACATTTCTTGATAACATTGTAATTTCCATGGACCTCGATTCCACTGGATTCCCACCAGTCATCGTTCAGGTCGAAATGACACTTGAAGATCGTGTTGTGATCGCCTTTGATCACGATGCCCCAACCATAATGGTCATCGATCGTCAATTCCTTCACAGTGCAGTGGTCCACATCGTCAAGGAATATTCCGATACTCATGGGCCAATACCAATCTCCCTCTCCGAACAGGGTATATCCATCACCATCAAGTGTTATTCCGTCTCGGTAGACGAAGATATATCCTTTTACGTCATCCGTCAATCTGTATATCATATTGTTACTAAACACCTTGACGGGCGCATTGGATGGTGAAAAACTGCCGTCCGCGTTGATGGTTATGTTCCCTTCCCACGGACCCGCGGCATCCACACCGGTGGAAACGATCAGAAAGCTGGCTCCCAACATGACAAGACCCGTAGCGATGACTATCGCTGCAATGCCAATGTACCTCTTCACGCAAATCACCTCTTACGATCTCATTTCAATATTTAATTGGAAATGGGATTGAAATAATGGAATGAAGTATATTTAAAGTTATGGAATCATTATTCATTACATAATTATTATTAAATATGGCATATTTCCAATAAGTGTAACATACTTATTATAAATACATGACTTGTTATTGAAATTATTGGCACATCACGAATTGAGTAATTTCATATGATATCAATAAAATAATTACATTTTTATGAGAATTCGACTCAATTTATCGTGCATCGGGAATGGGAGAACCTCCGATCCCGATCCAGGTCCATGATGGACCATGATGACCTGGTGAACGTATTGAGCACCTCGGAAAAGATATCTAGAGCCTAAACACTTTAATCCCAATACAGATCATTTCATATTCGGTCCGATCGAACATCGATCCCGATTATGGTTGTATTGACACAAAGGTGCCAAGGATGCAGCTTCGAACCGCTCCGTTATTCATTGTCGTGATGACGCTGTCCCTGATTCTACTGTCCT